>NZ_JBAKHX010000014.1:0-122741 GCF_036906915.1 Micromonospora sp. CPCC 206061 | reverse complement strand
CGCCGCCCCACGCAGCGCCGCCCCACGCCGCCCCGCCCCACGCCGCCCCGCCCCACGCCGCCCCGCCCCGCCGCGCGGTGCGGTGCGGTGTCGAGCGCTAGACGCCGAGCCAGCCGCGTAGTGCGGCTGGACGGTTGGTGATGATGGCGTCCACGCCGAGATCGGTCAGCGCGCGCCAGTGCTCCGGCTCGTCGACGGTGAACACCATGCACCCGAGTCCGGCCGCGTTCAGCTCGGCCACCACACCGGGCCGGCCTAGGACTGCGGGCACGTACGGGTTGTACGACACCGCGCCCACCGCCTTCGCGGCGGCCACCGGGTCGGGGTCCAGTTCGTCGCGCAGCAGTGCCCGGCGCAGCTGCGGAGCCAGGTCGCGCGCGTCGTGCAGCACCTGCTCGTCGAAGCTCTGCAGCAGTACCCGGTCAGCCAGCCCGCGGCCGGTCACGGTCGCCACGATCCGGGCCACGTCGGCGCGCGTGCGTGGGCCTTTAACCTCCAGCAGCAGCCGGGCCTTCGAGCGTGCCAGCTGGTCGAGCACCTGGTCGAGGGTGGGCACCCGCTGGCCCGCGTAGACCGGCGAGTACCAGGCTCCGGCGTCCAGCCCGGTGACGTACCCGCTGCTCAGCGCCGCTACCTCGCCGGTGCCGTCGGTGGTGCGGTCGACGGTGGCGTCGTGCACCACCACCGGTACGCCGTCGGCGGTGCTGTGCACGTCGATCTCGACGTACTCGGCACCACTTCGCAGCGCGGCCTCGATGGCGGCCAGGGTGTTTTCGGGCGCGACCGCGGAGTATCCACGGTGTGCCACCGTGAGCGGGCTACGCACCCACCGCCTCCAGGTCGACGTCGCCCTCGGCCACGAGTACCGCCGGGCCACGCAGCCAGCATTCGCCGCCGTCGAAGCTGACGATGACCCGGCCACCGGGCACGTCGACGGTCACGGGGCCGTCGTCCAGGCCGGCGTCGCGCAGTGCCACGGCCGCCACTGCACAGGCTCCGGTGCCGCAGGACATGGTCTCGGCGGAGCCCCGCTCGTACACGCGCATCCGCACGTGCCGCTCGGCCACCGGGGTGACGAACTCGACGTTGACGCCGGCGGGGAAGAAGTCGGTGTCGAACTCCGGTGCGCGGCTGAGGTCGAGCGACTCCAGGGGCACCGACGCCGGCAGTGCGCAGACGAGGTGCGGGTTGCCGACGTCGACAGCCGCACCGGCAAGGGTCAGGTGTGCCAGGGTCGCGGTGCTCACCCCGTACACCTTGGGTGGTGTCATGTCGACGGAGATGGCGTCGTCCTCGACCACCGCGCGCACGATCCCGGCCCGGGTCATGAACGGGATCGTGCCGGCCGCGAGGCCGGCCGTGACCAGGTAGCGCGCGAACACGCGAGCGCCGTTGCCGCACATCTCGGCGAGCGACCCGTCGGCGTTCCAGTAGTCCATGAAGAACTCGGCGCCGTCGCCGTCGAAGCGGGCGACGCGCAGGACGCCGTCGGCGCCGATGCCGCGGCGGCGGTCGCAGAGCGCGGCGACGAGCTTCGGCGTGAGCGTCAGCCGCCCGTCGAGATCGGGCAGGAGCACGAAGTCGTTGCCGGTGCCGTGGCCCTTGAGGAAACGCACGTGATCCATCATCCCGCAACGGCCAGGGCGGCTTCGACCAGGTTCGGCTGGGTCGCGTCCAGCCAGGTGATCCGCGGGTCGCGGCCGAACCAGGTGCGCTGCCGCCGCACGAACCGCCTGGTGGCCCGCACGGTCTCCTCCCGCGCCTGCGCCTCGGTGAGCGAACCCTCCAGGTGGGCGAGCACCTGCTGGTATCCGAGCGCGCGGCTGGCCGTGCGCCCTTCCCGAAGGCCCTGATTGGCCAGGGTCCGCACCTCGTCGACCAGTCCGGCGGCGAACATCAGGTCGACCCGGTCGGCCACGCGGGAGGCGAGGTCGGTGCGGTCGACGCCGATCTGCACCGCGTCGTAGTACGGCTTGGGCTCGGGCAGCGTCGCGGTGAACGGCCCGCCGGTCAGCACGATGACCTCCAGCGCCCGGACGATCCGGCGGCCGTTGCTGGGCAGGATCTTCGCAGCGGCCTCGGGGTCCGCGGCGCGCAGCCGCTCGTACAGCGGCGCGGGACCGTGCTCGGCGAGCGCCGCCTCCAACTCGGCCCGTACCGCCGGGTCGGTGCCGGGGAACTCGAACTCCTCCAGCACCGCCCGCACGTACAGCCCTGAGCCGCCTACCAGGATCGGCACCCGTCCGCGCGCCCGGACGTCGTCGACGGCGGCGCGGGCCAATGTCTGGTACTCGGCAACGCTCGCCGGCTCGGTAACGTGCCAGATGTCCAGAAGATGGTGCGGTATGCCTTCTTGCTCGGCTGGGGTCAGCTTGGCGGTGCCGATGTCCATGCCCCGGTAGAGCTGCATGGAGTCGGCGTTCACGACCTCGCCGCCCAGCGCGTGCGCGAGCGCGACGCCGAGCGCGGACTTACCCGCGGCGGTCGGCCCAACCACGGCCAGCACAGAACTCACGCGGTCTCCCAGTTGGCCACGAAGTACGCGACGCCGTAGGGCGCGTCGTCGTAGGTCAGCGACGCGCGCCACGAGCCGCCGGCCGCCGCCGCGGCCAGCACCTGCCAGGGCGCCCGACCGGCCACCATCAGCTTCGCGGACAGGTCCGGGTCGAGGGCGCGCAGTGCGTCGACGTCCGCGGTGGCGAGGGCCCGGGCGACCGATTCGTCGTACGGCTGCGCGCGCGGATCGTCGTACCCAGGCGCCTTTATCCCCCGGCGGGCCGTGCCGTCTCCCATCACGAGTAGCGCGTACGGGCCGGTGGCGAGCCGCCCGGCGAGCCCGGCGCACTCATCGGCGGATGCGTCGGTCGCGATCGCGAGCATCCGACAGGTGACGTTTCGACCCGGTATCCGATTGACCAGCCACGCGCCGACCGACAGGCTGAGGGGTAGCGGATCGGCGACCTCGTCGCCCGGCAGCCCCCACGACGACAGCGACACGCGAACCGGAGATTCATAGTCTATTGTCGATGTACCACTACCCAGAACGATCACGGGAGCGCCAATGTCGGCGAGCCGGCGCACCGCGAAGTCGCATGCGGCGCGCAGGCTGTCGAGTTCTGACGCGGCGCCACCTGCGATCTCTGGGACGATCATGGGCGGATGGGGGCAGACCGCTGCGGCTACCAGAGGCACGCACCAACCGTAATGGTCAGCCAACTGTGTCGTGCACAAGCCGACCAAGGACACCGTATGGTCACGGTCGTCTTCAGGCGCTCGACGCGGACGGGGTTGGACCTGTGACAATGCCGGGGGATACTCCGCTGCAAACTTACTGCGCTGTGGCGGCGGCTGCCGGGGAACCCCCACCCGGTGACGCCGGGAGAACGAGGATGGGCACATGAGCGACTGGACCACCTTCGGTCGGGTGGACGCCGACGGCACGGTGTACGTCAAGACGGCCGAGGGCGAGCGCGTGGTCGGATCTTGGCAGGCCGGGCCGCCCGAGGAGGGATTGGCCCACTTCGCGCGGCGCTTCGCCGACAAGGTCACCGAGGTCGATCTGGTCGAGGCCCGCCTGAACTCCGGAGCCGCGGATCCGGCGCACTCGCTCGCGAGCATCCGGCGGCTGCACACCGAGCTCGCCGAGGCCCACGTGGTCGGCGACATCGACGGGCTGAACGCCCGCCTCGACAAGCTGGCCGCCTCCGCCGAGGAGAAGGCCGGCGCCGCCCGCGCGGCTCGCGACGCGGCCCGCGCCGAGGCGCTCGCGCGCAAGACCGGCCTGGTCGAGGAGGCCGAGAAGCTGGCCGCCGAGTCCACCGGCTGGAAGACGGCCGGCGACCGGCTCAAGGAGATCCTCGACGAGTGGAAGACGATCCGCGGGGTCGACAAGAAGACCGACGGTGAGCTGTGGAAGCGGTTCGCCGCCGCGCGTGACTCGTTCACCCGCCGGCGCGGCGCCCACTTCGCGACGCTCGACGCCCAGCGCAAGCAGGCCCAGGGCGCCAAGGAGCATCTGGTGGTCGAGGCGGAGTCGCTCGCCGAGTCGACCGACTGGGCACCCACCGCGGCCCGGCTCAAGGAGCTGATGACCGAGTGGAAGGCCGCACCGCGCGCCTCGAAGGAGGCTGAGCAGCGGCTCTGGGAGCGGTTCCGGGCCGCGCAGGACGCGTTCTTCACGAGGCGCAGCGAGGTCTTCTCGGCCCGCGACGCCGAGCAGCGGGGCAACCTCGAGCGCAAGCAGGCGCTGCTCGCCGAGGCCGAGGCCATCGACGTAGATGCCGACCCGCGCAGTGCGCAGGTCAGGCTCCGCGAGATCCAGGGCCAGTGGCACGACCTCGGTCGGGTGCCGCGCGAGGCCGCAGGCGGGCTCGACCGCCGTCTCCGGGCGGTGGAAGACAAGGTACGCCACGCGATGGAGTCGGCGTGGCGGCGCACGGAGCCGTCCGCGAACCCGCTGCTGACGCAGATGCGCGAGCAGGTCGCCGAGGCGGAGCAGCGGCTGGCCCGGGCGCAGGCGGCGGGCGACGCCAAGCGCATCCGCGAGGCCGAGCAGGCGCTGGCGTCGAAGCGGCAGTTCCTCCAGCTCGCCGAGCAGGCCAGCTAGCGCAGCGAGGGCACTGGATACAGCTAAGCGGCAGGCACCCGCTGCGGCGCGACCGGCACCGCGGCGGGTGCGGTCTTGGGCAGGTCGAGCACGGCGGAGGCGCAGTCCAGCAGAGTCTGGCGCAGCACAGCGTCGGACACATGGTCGATCACGAAGCCGGACGACAGCGCCGCGCCCATGGTTTCGGTGGCGGCGATCGCGCGGATGCGGTCGACGTCGGTGGGGTCGGGGCCCGACAGCCAGACGTTGAGCCGCTTGGTCAGCTGGATGACCTCCATCCAGATCGGCTCGATGGATGCGAGGACGGCGGGCACGTCGCGCATGAAGAGCGCGCACGCGCTGCGGTGCCGGAGCATGGTGTCGAGGAACTGGCCGAGCACCAGCCGTAGGTTGTCTGGATTGTGAGGCAAGGTCTCGGCGACCTCGACCGAGCGGCGCCAGTCGTCGACGAGTGGCTCGACGAGCGACAGCAGTAGTGCCTGCTTAGAGGGGTAGTGGTAGTACAGCGAGGCCTTCGTCATCCCCACGCGGTCGGCGATCTCGCGCAGGCTGGTCTGCTCAAACCCCTGGGCGGTGAACAACTCGACCGCCACCGCACGGATTCGGGCCTTGGTGTCCTCCGCCACGTTCGCACCTCCTTCTTCGCGCAGCAAAATCCTAGACGGGCAAGCTAGGTATCGCGCGTTCTCAGCGGGCTCACAGCACCCCTGTCGGACCATGTTGGCGGAAACCCACTTGCCTCACCAGAAAATCTTATCTACCGTGCGGCAGGTAGACATCTACTTGCCGGACGGTAAGGACCCGACCGGTTCACGAGGGGGACGTCATGTTCGAACGGTTGGGACGCATCGTCGTCTACAACCCCTGGAAGGTCATCCTGGCGTGGTTGGTGGTGGCTGCCGCCATCGTCGTCCTGGCACCGAGCCTCGACGACGTCACCAGCCAGGATCAGGCGAACTTCCTGCCCGACAGCTACGAGTCGGTCCAGGCGATGGAGGTGGCCGAGCAGGAGTTCGCACAGACGAACGACAGCACCGCCACCGTGGTCGTCAAGCGCGCCGACGGCCAGCCACTGACCGACGCCGACCAGGCGAAGGTCGGCGAGCTCGCCCAGCAGGTCCAGGCGGCGAGCATCCCCCGGGTCACCGGTGCGCAGACCGGCCCGGGCACGGTCTCCCCCAACAAGCAGGTGCAGCTCATCAGCATCGGACTTGAGGGCGTGGGCGACAACCCCGAGCTGCTCGACGCGATCCCGAAGATCCGCGACACGCTCGCACCGGCGGTCGCCGGCACCGGCCTCAGCACGGCGGTGACCGGCGACATCGCGCTGTGGGCCGACAACCAGGACGCGTTCGACGACGCGTTCGTCATCGTCGGCATCGCCACCTTCGTGCTGATCATCTCGTTGCTGCTGATCATCTACCGCAGCCCGATCGCGGCCTTCCTACCGATCGTCACGGTAGGTGTCGTGAGCGCCATCTCGCCCGGCTTGATCGCGCTCTTCGCCAAGGCGTTCGACATGCAGGCCGACGGGTCACTGGAGATCATCCTGACCATCGTCCTGTACGGCGTCGGCACCGACTACATCCTGTTCCTGCTCTTCCGGTACCGGGAGCGCCTGCGCGCCGGCGACGACAGCAAGACCGCGCTGGTCGCCGCGGTGGCCCGGGTGGGCGAGGTGATCGCGTCCGCCGCCGCGGCGATCGCGATCGCGTTCAGCGCCCTGCTGCTGGCCGTCTTCGGCGGCTTCCGGAGCCTCGGCCCGAGTCTCGCCATCGCGGTCATCATCATGGCCATCGCCGCGGTCACGCTGGTGCCGGCGGTCGTTTCGCTGATCGGCCCGAAGGTGTTCTGGCCGTCGAAGTCGTGGCAGCGCACGCCGAAGGGCAGCACCTTCCAGCGGCTCGGCAGGTTCACCGGTCGCCGCCCCGGGGTGGTGGCCCTGATCTCCGGTGGCGCGATGCTCGTGCTGGCGCTCGGCGCGCTCGGCATGAAGTGGAACTACGACCAGAACAGCCAGCTCCCCGAGGGCACCGAGTCGACGCAGGGCATCCAGGACCTGCAGGCCGGCTTCCCGGAGGGCGCGCTCAGCCCCACCACCGTCTACGTGCGCAGCGACAACGGGCAGAAGCTGGACACGGCGGCGATGGAGCAGTTCGCGAAGCGGCTCCAGGAGGCGCCGGGCATCGGCGGAGCAATGCCCGCGGGCCAGGACGGCAGCTTTGCCGGGTTCAACCAGGCCGGCACCGCGGCGAAGATCGACCTCCTGCTGGACGGCAGCGCGTACGCGCCGGAGTCGCTCGACGTCGCCGGTGACGATCTGCGCGACTTCGCCCGCGAGGCGGCGCCGGCCGGCGTGAGCACGTACGTCGGCGGAGCCAGCTCGATCACCGCCGACATCCGGGACGCCAACACCCGGGACCTGCTGGTGATCTTCCCGGTGGCCGCACTGCTCATCGGCGTCATCCTGGCGCTGCTGCTGCGCAGCCTCGTCGCGCCGCTGTACCTGCTGGTCGCGGTCGTGCTCGGCTTCTTCAGCACGCTGGGCGCGACGGTACTGGTCTTCCAGGGCATCGACGGCCGGCCCGGCCTGTCGTTCATGCTCCCGACGATCCTGTACCTCTTCGTGGTCGCGATCGGCACCGACTACAACATCCTCATGATCGCCCGATTGCGCGAGGAGGCGCGGCTCGGCCACGACCCGCGAACGGCCGCCGACCTCGCGCTGGAACACGGCGGGCCGTCGGTCGGCGCGGCCGGCCTGATCCTCGCCGGCACGTTCGCGTCGATGATGCTGGCCGGGCTCGCGTTCCTCACCGAAATGGGCTTCGCGGTCTCGATCGGCATCGTCATCTCGGCGTTCGTCATGGCGATGTTCCTGGTGCCGAGCATCACCGCGCTGCTGGGCCACAAGGCCTGGTGGCCGGGGCACGGCGATGCGCCTGGCGGCACCGCAAAGCCAGCCACCGAGAAGGAAACGGTGGGCGCGGCAACCCACTGAGTTGGCCTACTGAGGGGCGTCCCGTTGGGGGCGCCCCTCACGCGTTGACGGGACGCATTCACAGCGATCACAATTACTGCGGAGCCAGGGCAACGGTCCTTCTAGCGGCGTTTCCTCTGAACGGAGATCCCTGGCATGTCCCGTAGAGCGCTCGCGAGCGCCCTCGCAGCAGCATTCACAGCCGCCGCCGGCATCCTCGTCGCGATCGTCATCGCGCCGTCGGCGCACGCGGCCGGCACCGGCACCGGATACCTGCGCACCAGCGGCAACAAGATCATCGACAGCACCGGTGCGACCGTGCGCCTGACCGGCATCAACTGGTTCGGCATGGAGACCGACAACAAGACCTTCCACGGGCTGTGGTCCAGCAACCCGTGGCGCAGCCAGCTCGACACCATGGCGCGGCTGGGCTACAACACGCTGCGCATCCCGTACTCCAACGACGCCCTCAAGCCCGACGCGGCGGCCAACAGCATCAACACCGCCGTCAACCCCGACCTCCTCGGCCTGAGCCCGCTGCAGATCCTCGACAAGGTCATCGAGTACGTCGGCACGAAGGGGATGCGGGTCATCCTCGACCGGCACCGGCCCACCTCCGCCGGCCAGTCCGCGCTCTGGTACACCTCGACCGTCTCCGAGGCCACCTGGATCAACGACTGGAAGATGCTCGCCCAGCGGTACGCCGGCAACACCACCGTCATCGGCGCCGACCTGCACAACGAGCCGCACGCCGATGGCACCAACCCCAACGCCACCGGCGCCTGCTGGGGCTGCGGCGACCCGAACCGCGACTGGCGCCTCGCCGCCGAGCGCGCCGGCAACGCCATCCTCGGCGTACAGCCGAACTGGCTGATCTTCGTCGAGGGCGTGAGTTGTCCCAGCGGTGGCCTGTCGAACGTGTGGGACAACGACCCCAGCAACGACGAAAGCTGCGGCTGGTGGGGCGGCAACCTCTCCAAGGCCGGCGAGTTCCCGGTACGCCTCAGCGTGGCGAACCGCCTCGTCTACTCTCCCCACGAGTACGCGACGTCGGTCTACCACCAGGACTGGTTCGACGAGCCCAACTACCCGGCGAACATGCCGGCGCTGTGGGACGGGTTCTGGGGCTACCTGCACAAGCAGAACATCGCACCGATCATGATGGGTGAGTTCGGCAGTACGCTCACCAACCCGATCGACAAGGTGTGGCTCCAGGAGCTGATGAAGTACACCGGCACCGGCGTGGACGGCATGTCGTTCACGTACTGGTCGTGGAACCCCAATTCCGGTGACACCGGCGGCATCGCCCTCGACGACTGGACCAACATCAACACCGAGAAGCAGGCGATCCTCCAGCCGTACCTGATTCCACCGGTGGGCGGCAGCAGCCCGACCAGCGGTGGGCCTTCCGGTGGTCCGACCAGTAGCGCGCCCGGGGCGTGCACCGCCACGTACACGCAGACCAACGCGTGGAACAGCGGCTTCCAGGGTTCGCTCACGGTGACCAACACCGGCGGCGCGCTCAACCCGTGGAACGTGGTGTGGACGTGGCCGTCGGGTGTGACGCTCGGCAGCGGCTGGAACGCCACCGTGACCCAGAGCGCCACCACCGTGACGGCGGCCGCGCCGACGTGGAGCTCGTCCCTCGCGGGCGGCGCGTCGGTGACGATCGGCTTCACCGCGAACGGCACCGCGACCCCACCAGCCTCAGTCCGCCTGAACGGCGCCACCTGCTCCTAGCGGGCACCCCCGCAGGGGCACTCCCCCGCCGATCAAGGGCAAACGCACGTGGTTCGATCTCTTTTCCACGTGCGTTTGCCCTTGATCCATGAGAACGCCCTTGATCGACGCGGCGCGCCCGCCGGAACGGTCACCGCCCTACCCGCGGACGCCCTCGTGCGAGGGCGCGTCCGCGCGGCGCCACAGCCCGCCGGTCAGGCGCACCGAGGGCGCGTGGTGACGGCTAGACCGCCGGAGTGGGGACGGACGCCGCCTCCGTCTCCAGGCGGCTTAGGAGCGCGTCGACCTCCGCGCCACCCGAGATCTGTCCACATCGGACCGCCTCGCGTAGGTCACGGGCGGCCACCTCCAGCGTCCCCCGGTCGCGCGGCGGCCGCGGCGCCGAGTGCAGCGCGAACCCCTGGTCGTACGCGTCCGCGGCCCGCACCTGGTCACCAGCGGCCAGCCAGTTGAGCCCGATGTCGAACAGAACCCCGGTGCGGTCGACGCCGACCGACAGCCCTCGCAGGTACGCGTCGGCCGCTTCCTCGTACCGGCCGAGCCGGTACAGGCACCAGCCGATGTCGCGTTGCCGCTCGGGTTGGGCGTCGGCGAGCCGCCGCGACTGCGCGATCGACCGTTCGTACTCGGGTGCCGCCTCGTCCGCCTTCCCTTGCGACCACAGCATGTCGGCCACGCCGCGCCGGGCGTATGGGTCGTCGGGTGCGATCTCCAGCGCGTTCCGGTACACGGCGAGCGCGTCGGTCGTGTGGCCGCCGTCGAGGTGTTCGAGGGCCCAGCCGAGCGCCAGGTGGGCGCTGAGCTCGGGTGGTGGCATGGCGGCCGCCTCGCGGGCAGCCGCCACGGCCGGCGCCCAGGCGGCGACGCTGGCGAGCAGTTGGCTGCGGGTCACGAGCAGGGCGGCGGTGCGCCGTGTCGCCAGGCCGCGGTCGACGGTCTCCAGCGCTTCGGCGGTCTGCCCGCACTGCGACTGAAGATATGCCAGGTCGGCGAGGGTCGCGGGTTCGGACGAGACCGCGGCGGCCCGTTTCATGGCGTCGAGCCCCTTGGCCTTGTCGCCGAGGCCGAGGTGCGCCCAGCCGAGTGACCGCAGCAGCCCCACGTGTTCGGGCTCCCGCCACAGCGCCTCGTCGATGAGGTCGACGGCTTCGCGGTACCGGCCGGCGAACCGCAGCGCGTCGGCGTAGACCTCCTGAATATCCAAATTGTCCGGATACCGCCGAGCGTGCGCGCCGACCTCGTCGGCCGCTTCGTCGGGTGCCCGCGACGCGCTCAGCGCCTCTCGCAACCATGTCAACGCGAACGTGTCGGGTGAGCGCAGTTCGAGCGCGCGCCGCAGGTCGGGCAGCGCCTCCTCGGCGCGCCCGAGGGACACGAACACGGCACCCCGGCTGCTCAACGCCCAGGCGTCGGCGGGGTCGCCGGCAACCGCCGCCGCAAGCTGCTCCAGCGCCTCCTCGTACCGCCCAACCTGCCGATACGACTCGCCGAGCGCCGCGCGCGCCTCGGCGAAGTCCGGCAGGCGCTCGACGGCGACCTCCAGGTCGGGGATGGACTCGGCGACCTCGCCCTGCGCGTACCGGATCTGCCCGCGCGTGAGCCGCGCGTACGGGTCGTCCGGTGCCGCCTCGCACGCCTGCTCGGCCAGTTCGAGTGCCTCGGCGGGCGCTCCGCGCTGGTTGCGGACGCGGGCCAGGTCGACGAGGACGTTGACTTCGTCGGGGATCAGCTCGTGCGCGCGCCACAGCGCTTCCTCGGCCGCCTCCAGGTCTTCACGCCACCAGTGGGCCTGGCCCAGCAGCGACCAGACCACCCCGTCGGTCGGCCTGATCCTGGCCGCGACGGTGAGGTGCGCGAGTGCCCGCTCGGCGTCGCTGGCGGCGTCGGCGCCCGGGGTCTGTAGCCGGGCGTAGTACGCCTCTCCCGCCTCAGCGCGGATCCAGCCGATCTCCGGCGCCAGCGCGGCGGCCTTCTCGAAGTCGTCGATGGCCTCGTCGAGCCGGTCCTGCGCGCGCCGCACCTGAGCACGGGTGCCGAACGCGTACGCGAAGTCCGGGTCGAGCTGGATCGACTCGGTGAGCGCCTCGGCCGCCTCGTCGAACTGCTCGCCCAACCGGTGCGCCTCGCCGCGGATCGCGTACGCCTGCGCGCTCGCGGGATCGCGCGTGAGCGCCTCCTCGGCGAACCGGAGCGCCTCGGCCAGCCGGTCCTCCTCGGCTCCGCCGAGCGCCGTCTCCGCAAGCCCGACATACGCGGAGGTCATGTCCGGCGCCCCGGCGAGCGCCCGCTCGTACGAGCGCCGCGCCTCGTCGACGCGGCCCCAGCCGGACAGCGCCGCCCCGCGCTTCTGCCAGATGTCCGGGCGGTCAATGAGGGTGAGCGTGTGGTCGTACGCCTCCACCGCCTCCGAGAACTCGCCCCGCTGGGAAAGCAGGTCGGCGAGTTGCAGCCACAGCGAGGCCCACCCGGGCGCCAGCTTTGCGGCCTCCCGCACGTCGACGGCCGCCGCGTCGTCCTCACCCACCTCCAGCAGCACGTCGGCGCGCAGCAGGAAGGCGGGAACGCTGGTGTGGCCCGCGTCGATGAGCATGTCGAGCGCCGCCCGCGCGGCGGACGCTTCGCCCGCGGTCACGAGCGCCGCGGCGGTGGGCAGCAGGGTGCCGTCAGGGTTCTGCAGCGCCGGACGCGCGAGCGCTTCGAGCGCCGCGACCGGCTCGTCACCCATCAGCAGGTCGAGGCTCTCCCGCACCAGCGAACGGGCGCCCGCCTCATCGGGGGAGGAAGGTGGTTCCATATCCGGGCTTTCTCGGGGAGTGGATGGAGCTGCCGGGCCATTTGTCGCCGGCGCCGCCGCCGTGGCGGGGCGTCCAGAGCCGCTTGGCCTTGGTGCCGATCGCGTTGACGTACGCGCGGTTGTCGAACTTCTCCAGGCGCGCCGCCCACGCCGCGTTCAGCAGGCCGCGCACGGTCTCCGGCGGCGGGCCGCCGGGCTCCGCGATCCGCAGCAGGTCGAGCACGCCGCGCGCCTCGCGGTCCCAGAGCTGGGAGTCGAACCGCCGCAGCGTCGTCACGTTGTCGAGCGTGCTGAGGGCCCGGTCGGCGAACCGGTCGAGCTCGTCCCGGTTCGCCGGCTCGATCTGGCCGCCTCGCTGCCGCACCGCCTCGTGCCAGCACTCCTCGACGATGCCGACAACCGCGCCGAAGGTGCCGGACTCACCGAGCGCGCGCAGGATGCGCAGGATGACGTGGGCGCGCGCGGCCTCCGCGGGCGACCCGGCCGGGTCGCCGGCGGCAGGGGTACGCATGCGGAGCAGGATCGCCGCGGAGGCGTAGGCCGGCCCGAGCGCGTAGGTGGCGTACGCGTCGGCGACTAGGCACCCGCGGCTGCCGGCAGGCTCGGCCGCGAGCAGCTGCGCGGCGAGCGGGGTGCCCCGGCTGACCCAGGCGAGGCCCGCGTCGTACCCGAACAGCGGCACGCCCCAGATCGTCCACTCTGGAAACCACAGCTTGATGAGGCTACCCAGCGACGGCGCACCCTCCACGGGAGCCGCGTCGGCCGGGCGAGCGGGCAGCGCGAGCAGCTCGGTGCCGAGCTCGTCGAGGAGCGCGTCGGTCAGCTCGCTGATGCGGTCGTCGAGCCCCGTGTCGCGCAGCGTGAGGCCGCCCAGCAGGTCGACGTAGTCCGAGAAGAGCGTGCGGCACCGGGTGTCGGACAGGTCGTCGAAAGCGGCCCACGCGTCGGCGTACGACAGCTCGCCGCTGCGCACACTGGCCCGGATGTCCCGGATGTCCTCGAGGATCTGCCCGCACCGGTTGTTGATGTCCTCGGCCTCCTTGAGGTGGATCATCGCCCGGTCGAAGTCGGCCACCGTCTCGTTGATCTGGCGGATCTGCGCGGCGACGTCTTTCAGCGAGACGGACAGCGATTCCAGCGCCTCGTGGAACTGGGTCCCCTCGGCATCCAGCGCCGCGTCGTGCGCCTCCTTCCGGGCGGTCCGGAGCCGGTCGGCGGCGGACGCGCCGGCCTCGCGCAGGACCTTGAGGCGTTCGTGGCGGGTCTCCGCCTTCGCCACGACCTGCTGTACCTCCTCGATGTCCTCCTGGAGCTCATCCAGGCGGATCACGAGCAGGTCGGGTGGGGGCGGCACGGGACCTCCTCAGGCCGTAACGGTGCGCAGGCTGGTCACGGCGACCGCACTGAACCGCCGCGTGGTCTCGGGATCGGCTTGCGGGTTGGCGGTGCGCCACCGCCAGGCGGCGTTGAGCACCGCGCCGGGCGCGGCGCTCTCGTCGCCGCCGGCCGCCAGCCGCTGCCCGAGGCCGTCGGCGTCGAAGGCCCCGTCGTACCGCAGGCGCGGCGGCGCGTTTCGGTCGAGGAGCGCCACCAGCGCCTTGGCCTGGCGCCGCACCAGCCGCTGCGCGCGCTCGTCGAGCAGCCGCTCACCGTGTACCGCGAACCAGCGCGGCAGCACCAGGACATTGGCGTCCCGCCGGTACGCCTGCCCGACCAGCGGGCTGGCGACGAGGACGCTCAACTCGCGGATCGCCTCGACCATCGTCCACATGCGACGCGTCCAGGACGGGTGGGTCGCAGTCGCGTCCTCGAACCGGTCCGGGCGCGCCCGGAGGGTCAGCACCGCCAGCGGGTACGCCGGACCGAGCGCGTACGTCGCGTACACGTCGGCGAAGAGCTCGTGCAGCCGGTGCCGCGCCTGTGTCGGGTCGGCCCCGGTGATGGCCGCCTCCAGCTCTGCCTCCGTCGACACGTACTCCTCGACCGGACGGGCGCTGCTCTGCCCCGGCGCGGGCAGTGTGCCGGCGACCATGTGGCCCAGCTCGTGAGCGAGGATCGGCAGCCCCCACACGGTCACGTCCGGAAACCGCATCCGGATGATCCCCACCGTGCGCTCGAACCGCTCCGCGCCGGCCACCGACAGCAGCACGTCCCGCCGTATCCCCGTGCGGTCGACCAGGTCGTCGAGCACCCTCTCGGCGGCGACGGTGACGTCCGCGTACAGCGGATGTGCGCGCAGCAGGATGCCTTCCAGGACACCGAGCGCGGCGGCCTTGACGGCCGCCAGGCGCCCGGCGCGGAGCTGGTCGAGACGGGCCCAGTCGGCGGCTCCGGCGTCGACCAACTCGGTCAGTTCCCGCGTACGCTCGCGCAGCAGCACCGCGAACTCGTCGCGCACCTGCGCGCTGGTGGTGCCGAGCCCGTGCTCCCGGTGCAGCGCGGCCTCGATCTGTTCCATCTCGGCTATCTCCTGCCGCACCTGGGTGAGGAAACCCGCGTTGGCGCCGGTTGATTCACTCATGCGCCCGGCGACGCCTCCCGGATGATCGTGCGTGCGCCCCGTACCCAGCTGGGCGCCATCGTGCTGTCCACATAGTCTAGGGCGAGCACAATCACCACGGCACCGACGAGAAGCTCGGCACCTACCAGTACAGCCGTCAGGTGCGGCACCGCGAGTCCGACCAGCTTGATCAGCCCGAGCCCGGCGATTCCGGCTTGTATCAGCCCGACCATCTCCATGGCCGAGGTGTACCGCGCGGACAGCGCGGTCAGATCCAGCGACGCGGTGTCCAGCCGCGCGATTTCGAGCCCGGGGCGAACGGCGATCGCGTCGGTCTCGGCGCGCACCGCTCCGACACCGAGCAGCCATCCCACCGCCGCGTCCGTGCCGCCGTGCGCCTCCAGCCGGTCGCGCAGCTCGACGAGCTTGACCCGGGCGGTGGCGAGCCAATGGCCCGGCACCAGCCGGCGCAGCGCGTCGATGGCCGACAGCAGCGCGCGGATGCCGAGCCTCGTCAGCCTGCCGCCGAGGTCGCCGACCTGGAGCCGCTCGGTCACCGACTCCCACGCCTTGCGGGCCGCCTCCGGCGCGAGGCCCGCGGCCGCGCGAAACGGGCTGGCCAGGGCGGCGGAGGTCTGCTGGGTGATCGAGTCCAGGGTCTCAGCGACGGTCTTGCGAAGGGTGGCGGTGGCCGTCGCGAGGTCGGGCGAGGTGACCACCGCCGACTCGAAGGACCGCGTCGCGTCCGCCTCCTCGCGGTCGGTGAGCGAGGTCGCGGTGTCGCGGAGCCCGGTGAGGGCGTGGTCGAGGCTTTCCCTTGTAGACGGTGGCTCACCGGTCGCGGTCTCGCCCACCGCTTCGCCCGCCGCCAGCGCCACCTCGGCCACGTGCAGCCGGGTGGCCGCCGCGCCGAGAAGCCGCACCACATCGGTCTCGGTGGCGCCGATCCGGACCGGTTCGCCCAGTCCGGGCGGTGCGTGCAGGCCCGGCGGCACCGCGCTCGGTTCGAAGAGGCTCTGCTCGGGCAAGGAAGCGGCGAGGTCGCGTTCCAGGACGACGGCGAGGCGCTCCGCGGCGTCTTCGCGGCCGAGCGGATCGTCGAGCGCGGCGCGCAGCTCTCGACCGGCGGCAAGGACCACGAACGCCGACCTCGTGGCATAGGGGTTCATATGTGACACAGACTGTCATCGAGGCGCGAGCGTTTGAAGGCTTTCTGCTGTCGGAATCAGGACCGCATTTACATTCGTCACTATATATGATTCCATCAGGGAAAGCGCTTCCCCGGGCTGGACGCGCGGAGCCGGGCACCCTCGATCCCTCGACGTGCCTAGGAGTACCCGCATGTTCAACAGACGCCTCCGTCTCGCGCTTCTCACCACCGTCGCCGGCACCGCCACCCTGGCCGCCGGCGGCGTCGTCGCCGCCGTCACCGCGCACGCCGCGGCCGGTTGCCGGATCAACTATCAGGTCGCCAGCCAGTGGCAGGGCGGCTTCGGCGCGAACGTCACCATCACCAACCTCGGCGACCCGCTCACGGCGTGGTCCCTCACCTGGTCGTACAGCGCCGGCCAGACCGTCACGCAGGCCTGGAACGCCACCGTCACCCAGAGCGGCAGCCAGGTCACCGCCAACAACGCCAGCTACAACGGCAGCCTCGCCACCAACGCCAGCACCTCGTTCGGGTTCAACGGCAGCTGGAACAACAGCAGCAACCCGGTGCCGGCCAGCTTCGCCGTCAACGGCACCACCTGCACCGGCACGACCACGCCGACCACGCCTGGCACCAACCCCACCACGCCGGGCACCAGCCCGACGACCCCCGTGCCACCCACCAACCCGCCGGGCGGCAACACGGGCGCCCTGGTCGGGTGGGCCACCCAGGGCGGCGGCACCACCGGCGGCGGTGGCGCCGCGGCGACGACCGTCACCAGCTCGTCGGCTCTGACCAGCGCGATCTCCGGCACCAACGCCGCGGTGGTCCGGGTCTCCGGCACGATCTCGTGCTCGGGCATGCTGCGGGTCGGTTCCAACAAGACCATCGTCGGGAACGCGGGCGCGACGATCGCCGGCTGCGGCCTGAACGTGTCACAGGCGTCGAACGTCATCATCCGCAACCTCACGTTCCGCAACTGGAACGACGACGCGATCAACGTCCAGTACTCGACGAGGGTGTGGATCGACCACAACACGCTCACCAACGGGTACGACGGCGCGATCGACATCAAGCGCGCGTCCGACTACGTGACCGTGTCGTGGAACCGGATCCACGGCCACGACAAGTCGATGCTGCTCGGGCACAGCGACGACAACGCCGGTGAAGACGTCGGCCGCCTGCGCGTCTCGTACCACCACAACTGGTTCGACGGCACCAACCAGCGTCACCCGCGCGTGCGCTTCGGCAACCCGGTGCACGTCTACAACAACTACTACGCCAACATCGGCTCCTACGGTGTGGCGTCCACGATGAACGCGTGCGTGCTCGTCGAGGGCAACTACTTCGAAAACACCGACGACCCGTTCCACCGAGGCGAAGGCTCGTCCGCGGTGGGCAGCCTCGTGGCGCGCAACAACCACTTCGTCAACTCGGGCAGCGGCCAAGCCGGCGGCAGCAGCTGCGCCGGCATCCCCTACTCGTACTCGTTGGAGGCGGCCAGCGGCGTGAAGGCGTTCGTCATGAACGGCGCCGGCGCGGGCCGGATTTCTGTCTGATCGCTTCTGCGAGTGGTCAGTCGCTGGCGCAGGCCGACACCACGGCCTGCGCCGGCGGCGCACCGACCGTCGGCAGCCCCAGAAGCACACCCTGAGTACGCGGTGCGCGCCCCGCCTCGCTAGCGTCGCCGGCACGGGTGCGGCGGTGGTGCAGCGGTGCACCGTCAGCGTTGAGGTGATGCGGTGCCGCGTACGTGACCACGGTGTGCACGATGTCACCGGGCCGGATCTGATCTCCAAGGTCGCCGACGTTGAAGTGCACGAGCCTGCCGTCGCGCGCCCGCCCCGACATCCGGCCGGTGCGCTCGTCCTTGCGCCCCTCGCCGACCGACGCCAGCACCTCGACGGTCTGACCGACCAACGCCTTGTTCTCCGCCCAGGTGATCTCCTCGACGGTGGCCATCAGCCGCTCGTACCGCTCCTGGACGACCTGCTTGGGCAGCTGGTCGGGCATGGTCGCGGCGGGCGTGCCGGGCCGCTTCGAGTACTGGAAGGTGAACGCCCCCGCGAACCGCGCCTGCCGCACCACGTCGAGCGTGTGCTGGAAGTCTTCTTCGGTCTCGCCCGGGAAGCCGACGATGATGTCGGTGGTGATCGCCGCGTCCGGCATGGCCGCGCGCACCTTGTCGATGATGCCCAGGTACTTCGCCGACCGGTACGACCGGCGCATCGCCTTGAGCACCGCGTCGGAACCCGACTGGAGCGGCATGTGCAGCTGGTGGCAGACGTTGGGCGTCTCGGCCATCGCCGCGATCACGTCGTCGGTGAAGTCCTTGGGGTGCGGGCTGGTGAAGCGCACCCGCTCCAGCCCGTCGACGCCCCCGCAGGCGCGCAACAGCTCGGCGAAAGCGGACCGGCCGCCACTGCTACTCCGGTTCGGCTCGCGAGCTTCGCCGAACGCGACACCGTACGAGTTGACGTTTTGCCCCAGAAGGGTCACCTCGAGCACGCCCTCGGCGACCAGCGCCTCGACCTCGGCCAGGATCTCGCCCGGCCGGCGGTCCTTCTCCTTGCCCCGCAGCGACGGCACGATGCAGAAGGTGCACGTGTTGTTGCAGCCCACCGAGATCGACACCCAGCCGGCGTACGTCGACTCGCGGCGGGTCGGCAGCGTGGAGGGAAAGACCTCCAGCGACTCCAGGATCTCGACCTCGGCCGCGGCGTTGTGCCTGGCCCGCTCCAGCAGCACCGGCAGCGACCCGATGTTGTGCGTGCCGAACACCACGTCGACCCAGGGCGCCTTCTTGACGATCTCGCCGCGGTCCTTCTGCGCGAGGCACCCGCCGACCGCGATCTGCATGCCGGGGTGCTTGTCCTTGACCGGGCGCAGGTGGCCCAGGTTGCCGTAGAGCCGGTTGTCCGCGTTCTCCCGTACCGCGCAGGTGTTGAACACCATGACGTCCGGATTGTCCGAGTCGGCCGCGCGGATATAGCCCGCGCCCTCCAGCAGCCCGGAAATCCGCTCGGAGTCGTGGACGTTCATCTGGCAGCCATACGTGACCACCTTGTAGCTCTTCGCCACCGCGTCGTGCCTTTCCACCGCTAAAGCCTAACGGTCTCGGATCCACCTTCAACGCCCGCCGTGTTGACTCCTTGTTTTACATGCCAATTGCATCTAGGCTCTTCGCGGAGGTGCGGCGATGGTGGACGATGCGAGGCCCGGCACGGTCGGCGGCATGGTCGAGTTCCTGGCCAAATGCGCGCGGGACCCAGACTTCAATTCCGTGACCACGATGGCCATGAAGTCGACGGTCAAAAGCGTCTCCACCCTCCTCGATATCCCCAGTGACCAGCAAGTCTCCGGCCTGGACGTGGAGTCGGTCATGGACCGATTCCAGGCCGCCAAGGGAACAGCGTTTCGCAGCGCCGCCACCTATCGCACCCGCTTCCGGGTCGCGACCCAGCTCTATCTCGCATGGCTCGACGGTGACCCAGAGTGGAAGTCCATCGCCCGGACCAGGAGCAGCGACCGCACGGGACCGCACGAGAGCGCCACGAAGGAGACAATGGTCGTGGAGTTCCCCGTTGACGGCCGGTTGACGATCACCCTGGAGCTGCCTCGGAGTTTAAACAGTCAGACCGCTCAGCGTCTCCACGCACTGATCGACAGCTTCGTTGTCGAGGACTGACCTTCAAACACTCACGGACGGAGCCATGAAGCCTCTTGGAGCCAAAACGCATGCTCTGGAGCTAGACTGGAGCCATGCCGAATATCCAGGTCAAGGACGTGCCAGACGACGTCCACCAGGTTCTCCGGCGCAGAGCGGCGGCGGCTGGCCAGTCACTGCAGGAGTACCTGCTGACCAGGCTCACTCAGGAGGCTCGGCGGCCAACCATCGACGAGGTGCTGAACCGAGTAGCGCAGAGGTCAGGCGGAGCCTTGCCTCTGCACCTGGCGACCAGGCTGGTTCAGGAGGACCGCGAAAGATAATCGTTCCGGACGCCTCTGCACTCGTCGTCGCCCTCGTAGACGACGGCCCGGCAGGCGACGCGGTTCGCGCCAAGCTCCGTGGTAACGAGCTTGCCGCGCCCGCCCTCATCGACGTCGAGATAGCCTCGGTCGTTCGAAAGCACCTCCTGAACGGCGGGCTGACAGAGCATCGTGCGGCGCTGGCCATCGCCGACTTGATCGACCTGCCGATGGAACGGATCCCGCACGCCCCACTGCTCCGACGGGTGTGGGAGCTGATTGCCAACGTCACTCCTTACGACGCCGTGTACGTAGCCTTGGCAGAGACCCTTTCCGCGACCCTGCTAACCGGTGATGGCCGGCTTGCGCGAGCACCTGGCCTGAGATGTCACGTCGAAGTCATGACTGAACCAGTATCGGGAGGTTGAAGATTATGTGCCGGAGCATCGTGACGCTGCGCGAGCCGTACACGGAGAACGTCACGGACGACGACATCGAGGCGGCAGCGTTGCAGTACATCCGCAAGATTTCGGGTTTTCGGACGCCGGCCCCCCACAACGCGGAGGCCTTCGAGGCGGCCGTCGCCGCGGTCGCTGAGGCGACCCGCACCCTGCTCGCGGAGCTGGTGGTCCGTCCCGCCCCGACCGCGCTGACCCCCGCGGAGCGCACGGAAAAGAAGCGCGCCGCCCGCGCCGCCCGCGCGGGCTAACGCCCGGCGTCAGACCACGGCCAGGTCGGGCAGGCGGTACGCCGCGTCGGGCGCCCACCTCGACTGCTGGCAGATCACGGAGTCCCGGCACGGCTGGACGGTGATCGTGCACGGGCGGGCGTTGGAATGGGTCGAGCCGTCCTCCGTATCGGTGACGTCGACGTGTGCCGGCCGCAGCATGCCGTCTGGGCCAGCTAGCAGGTGGCGTCCCGGGTTGAGCGTGTCGTCGGGCACGAGGCAGTGCCGCCCGATGCGCCCGGCGAGCGCCGCCACGACGGCCACCTCGGCGAGGTCCGCCGGGGCGCCGTAGCAGTCCACGACGGTCGGGAAGTCGCCCGTGGTGTGCCATACGTCACACAGCACTCCACCGGGTGGTAACCGCACCGGGTCGGCGGCGCCGAGGGGCACCACGGGGCGCGCCAGCACCGCCGCCAGCGCGATATGCACCTCCGTGGGCGCTATCAGAGCGTCGATCGACCAGTGCCAGAGCGTGCCGCCGGCCGAGGGGGGAACCATACGCACGATGGTGACCGCCCAGCGCGGCGCGCGTGGCCGGTGTTATCCCCCTGTGACCAACTATGCGGTCTGATGACACATCGTCGCGCATAAAGTGACTGCACCGAGGGCAATCGCGATCTACAGGACGGTGGACGACGGTGACAACGGGTGAGCCGCTCATCGTGCTCGAGTCGGTCAACAAATGGTTCGGTCCCCTGCACGTGTTGCAGGACGTGAACCTGTCGATCGACGGGGGCGAGGTGGTCGTGGTGATCGGGCCGTCAGGCTCGGGCAAGTCGACGCTCTGCCGCGCGATCAACCGCTTGGAGCCGATCAACTCCGGCACGATCATCTTCGACGGGCAGCCCCTGCCGGCAGAGGGCCGAGGCCTTGCCAAGCTGCGCAGCGAGGTCGGCATGGTCTTCCAGTCGTTCAACCTCTTCGCGCACAAGACGATCCTCGAGAACGTCACGCTCGGCCCGATCAAGGTTCGCAAGGAAAAGCCGGCGGCCGCGCGCGAGCGCGCCATGACCCTGCTCGAACGGGTCGGCATCGCAAGCCAGTCGAGCAAGTACCCGGCCCAGCTCTCCGGCGGCCAGCAGCAGCGCGCGGCGATCGCGCGGGCGCTGGCGATGCAGCCGAAGGCCATGCTCTTCGACGAGCCGACCAGCGCGCTCGACCCGGAGATGGTGGGCGAGGTGCTCGACGTCATGACGTCGCTGGCACGTGAGGGCATGACGATGGTCGTGGTCACCCACGAGATGGGTTTCGCGCGGCACGCCGCCAAGCGGGTCGTCTTCATGGCCGACGGCCAGCTGGTCGAGCAGGCACCGCCCGACGAGTTCTTCGGCAGCCCGAAGAGCGACCGGGCCAAGGACTTCTTGTCGAAGATCCTGACGCACTGAGCGTCCATTGTGGAGCGACGGGCTTGATCCGGGGGCTCCCATCAAAGGAGGAGATTCTGTAATGCGTATTACGCGTATGGTGGCTGTCGCTGCCGTCGCGGCACTGTCCCTTGGCATCGCGGCCTGCGGTGGCGACGACGGTGGCGACAGCGGTGACAGCGGTTCGGGCAGCAAGAGCTTCGAAGCCGGCAGCACGATGGAAAAGCTGAACAAGGCTCAGAAGATCACCATCGGCACCAAGTTCGACCAGCCGGGCTTCGGCCTCAAGGGCCTCGACGGCAAGCCCGCCGGTTTTGACGTCGAGATCGGCAAGCTCATCGCCGACGAGCTGGGCATCGCCGACGACAAGATCACCTGGGTCGAGACGCCGTCGGCGGTCCGCGAAGAGAAGATCGAAAAGGCCGAGGTCGACCTGGTCGTCGCCACATACACGATCAACGACAAGCGCAAGGAGCGCATCGACTTCGCTGGCCCCTACTACGAGGCGGGCCAGAACATCCTGGTCAAGGCCGACGACACCTCGATCACCGGCCCGGACTCGTTCAAGGCCGGTGACAAGAAGGTCTGCTCGGTGCAGGGCTCGACGCCGGCGACCAACATCGAGAAGTACCTGGCGAACAAGGCCTCGCAGCTCGTCGTCTTCGACGTG
This sequence comes from Micromonospora sp. CPCC 206061, assembly GCF_036906915.1. Taxonomy (NCBI): domain Bacteria; kingdom Bacillati; phylum Actinomycetota; class Actinomycetes; order Micromonosporales; family Micromonosporaceae; genus Micromonospora; species Micromonospora sp. CPCC 206061. Next base: position 100,241 of record NZ_JBAKHX010000014.1, on the reverse strand, counting down.
TACCAGAAGTGCGTCGACGCGCTCACCAACGGCCAGGTCAACGCGGTGACCACCGACAACGTCATCCTGCTCGGCTTCATCGCCCGCAACGAGGGCCAGTTCAAGCTGGCCGGTGAGAACTTCACCAAGGAGCCGTACGGCATCGGCCTGAAGAAGGGCGACACCGCCTTCCGCACCTTCGTCAACGACACCCTGGAGACCCTCTTCAAGGACGGTCGCTGGGAGAAGGCTTGGAAGGACACCGCCGGCAAGTACGTCGACGAGACCCCCGCGCCGCCGACCGTCAACCGCTACTGACCACTGTGGAGAGCTGGAAGGTGAGTGTTAGGAGTTTTCCGTGAGCGTGCTCGTCGACCACTTCGACGTCTTCGCCAGTGGTTTTTGGCTCACCTTCCAGCTCTGCCTGCTGTCAGCGGTGGGTGCCCTGTTCATGGGCACCCTCGGGGCAGTCATGCGGATCTCGCCGGTGCCGCCCCTGCGCTGGGTCGGCACGGCCTACGTGACGGTGTTCCGCAACTGTCCACTGACGATCGTCTTCTTCTTCGCCGCGTTCGGGCTCCCGTCGCTGGGGTCAAACGCGGACTTCCTGAAGATCCCGGGCGTGAGTTCCCTCTTCACCCGGCTCGGCATCGATCTTCCGTACTTCCGCTTCGCGATCATCGCGCTGAGCCTCTACACCGGCGCGTTCGTCTGTGAGGCGATCCGAAGCGGCATCAACGCGGTGTCGCCGGGTCAGGCCGAAGCCGCCCGCGCCATCGGCTTGACCTTCACCCAGAACCTGCGCTACGTGGTGCTCCCCCAGGCGTGGAAAGCGGCGATCGTGCCGCTGGGCAGCGTGATCATCGCCATGATCAAGAACTCTGCGCTCGCCGGCTTCTTCGGCGTGGTCGGCGACCTGTCCAACGGCGCGCAGAACCTCACCAGCGCCCTCGGCGAGCCCATCATCCCCGTCTTCATCGGCGTCTCGATCGGGTTCCTCATCATGACCGTGCCACTCGGGCTCCTCCTCGACCGCATCGAGCGCCGCCGGGCGGTGGCCCGATGAAAGACCAGCAGACGGTCCTGTACGACGCCCCCGGCCCTCGGGCCCGCCGGATCACGCTCATTGGCAGCATCGTCGCGGTACTGCTCATCGTGGCCGGCGGGTACTTCATGATCTACAAGCCGCTCGACGAAAAGGGCCAGTTCTCGATGGACCTGTGGGGTCCGCTGATCGACCCCAACAACGAGGTCTTCCCGCTGGTCTGGGAGCGCCTCGGCGAAGGCTTCAAGGCCACGCTCATCGCGGCCGCGCTCGCCATCGTGTCCTCGCTGGTCATGGGCACCGCGCTCGCGGTGCTGCGGATCCAGCTCAAGTCGCTGGTCAAGCGCCGGTACGAGGACTTGGCCACGCCGCTCGCGTACCTGCTGCGGGGGCTGAACTGGTTCCTCTCGGCCGTCAGCCGGATCTTCGTGGAGATCTTCCGGGGCCTGCCGGTGGTCATCACGATCTTCTTCGTGGCCAGCGCGCTCCCCGACCTGGGCGTCGACCTGGGCGACATCCTCTGGTACCTGGTCATCGGCCTGACGCTCTACAACATGGTCGTGATCGGCGAGATCCTCCGCTCCGGCATGGAGGGCCTGCCCGGGGGCCAGCGGGAGGCCGCCGAGGCGATGGGGCTCAGCCCCTTCCAGACCACCCGCATGATCCTGCTGCCGCAGGCGTTCCGGATCATGCTGCCCGCACTGATCAGCCAGCTCGTCGTGGTGCTGAAGGACACGTCCCTCGGCTTCATCATCAGCTACGAAGAGGTGCTGCGGGTCAGCACGCAGATCATCCAGGCGCTGGAAGACCCGAACCCGATCCAGACGTACGCGGTGGTCGGCGCCATCTACATCCTGGTGAACTACGCACTCTCCAAGCTGGCCGAGTACGTCCAGCGCCGCCTGGCCCGCGGCCGCAAGACCCGCGCCCTGCCTGTCGAGCAGGCAGCGCCGCCCGCGGCCGTCGCCGCGGACGCGTAACCAACGCTTCCATGTGATCAAGGCGTCCCTCACGTCGTTCTAGCGACTTGAGGGACGCCTTTGATCTAGCGGGCGATCTCCGTTACCCGGGACTCGCGGACCACGGTCACGCGGATCTGGCCCGGGTACGTCAGCTCTTCCTCGATCTGCTTGGCCACGTCGCGGGCCAGCACCGCCGCCGCGATGTCGTCGACGTCGTCCGGCTTGACCATCACCCGGATCTCGCGGCCCGCCTGCATCGCGAAGACCTTCTCGACGCCCGACTTGCCGCCGGCGATCTCCTCGATCCGCTCCAGCCGCTTGACGTACGCCTCCAGGCTTTCCCGCCGCGCGCCCGGCCGCCCGCCGGAGCACGCGTCGGACGCCTGCGTGAGAACCGCTTCGATGGTCTGCGGCTGAACCTCGTTGTGGTGCGCTTCGATCGCGTGCACCACCTCATCCGACTCGCCGTACTTGCGGGCCAGGTCGGCGCCGATCAGCGCGTGACTGCCCTCGACCTCGTGCGTGAGCGCCTTGCCGATGTCGTGCAGGAACGCGCACCGCTTGATCGTCGGTATGTCCAGCCGCAGCTCAGCAGCCATGATCCCGGCGATGTGCGCGGTCTCCACCAGGTGCTTGAGCACGTTCTGGCCGTACGAGGTGCGGTAGCGCAGCCGGCCGAGCAGCGTCATCAGCTCCGGGTGCAGGTCGGTGATGCCGACCTCGACGAGCGCGTCCTCCGCCGCGCGCTCGCACAGCCGCTCGACCTCCTGCTTGGCGCTGTCGAAGACCTCTTCGATCCGGTGCGGGTGGATCCGGCCGTCGAGCACCAGCTTCTCCAGGGTCAGCCGGCCGATCTCCCGGCGTACCGGGTCGAAACACGACAGCAGCACCGCCTCCGGCGTGTCATCGATGATCAGGTTGACGCCTGTCACCGACTCGAACGCCCGGATGTTGCGACCCTCACGCCCGATGATCCGGCCCTTCATCTCATCGCCGGGCAGGTGCAGCACGCTGACCACGCTCTCGGCCGTCTGCTCGCTCGCCACCCGCTGGATCGCGTCGACGACGATGTGCCGGGCGCGCTGCTCCGCGGTGCTGCGGGCGTCGTTCTCGATGTCACGCACCAGCAGAGCCGCCTCGCGCTTCGCCTGGCCCTCGATGGCCTCCACCAGCTCGGACTTGGCCGCGTCGACGGTCAGCCCGGCAACCCGCTCCAGCTCCCGCCGCCGCGCTTCCTCCGCCTCGGCCAGCGCCGACTCGCGGGCCGCCAGCGCGGCATCCCGCTCGCCCAGTTCGGTCTCCACCGTGGCGAGCCGCCGTTCGCGCTCCGCCAGCCGCTCGGCCTGCTCGGCGTGCAACCGCTCCCGCTCGTCGATCCGGGCCGCCCGCCGCTCCGCCTCCGCTGCCTGCTCCTTGACGGTTTCGCTCAGCGCCGCGATCTCCCGCTCGCCGCTGCGGCGCGCCGCCGCGCGTACCTGCTCAGCCTCGGACTCGGCCTGCCGCTGCGCGCGCTCCAGGACGGTGTCGGCCTCCGCACGTGCGGCGTCGAGCACGCGCCGGGCCTCGGCCCGGGCCGCCCGCGCCTCCGCGCGGGCCTCGGCGGCATCCGTGCGCGCCGCGGCCGCAGCGGTCTTCGCCTGCTCGACGGCGGCGCTCGCCTCACCGGCCGCGGTGCGCAGCGCGGCAAGCGCCTGCTCCTGCCGGTCCTTCTCCGCGGTGAACTCCGGATCGTCCGCGGCGGCGACCGTCGGCGTGGCGGTAGTCAGACCCCGCAACACCCGCGCGCCAAGGACAAATCCAACGAGCACGAGTACGGCCAGCGCCAGTACCGCCGCGAACAGTGCCCACTCCGCACCAGCCATGCCGCCTCCCTCCACCGTCCGGCGCCGGAGGATGACGCCCTCCCGCTGCGCGCCGCACGGCTCACGAGTCGCCCGACCGAGGCGGCTGGCCGTGGATACGGTCCACCAGCAGCGCCCGCGGGCACCGCCACTGGCCGGTGTTATGTCGGTACCTCGTCGGCCTGGCCCAGCCAACGAGGGTCAAAGTTGATGCCGTACTGTTACGCGATCTATGTTGTGGGATTAGCCTGCGATTGGTCGGGCTTCCTCGTCTGTAACGCGAGGCTAGGTCGCGAGGACCGGTTCGGTCAAGGACTCATGATCTGACCGAAGCCGGGACGTAGGGCATCGGAACGCTCACACGCAGCTCATGGCCCATGGGGCATTGCGGGACGAGATGGAAACGCGTCACATCTTTCGGCCAGGCTACGCCGCCCCACAGGTCACTGCTGCCTCCACCAGAGCGGCATTTCCCGGCGCCATCCTGCCATCCGGCATCATCCTGGTGTCCTCCAAGCCCACCCGGGTGTCCAATCCGAGCCTGACCGCCCCGCGCAGCACCGCCCACACCGCCGGACCTTCGGCGTGCAGCAACACCGGTGGCCGCCGCCGGGGCAGCAGGGCGAGCATCCGGTGGGCGTTGGCGACCGCTTCGTCCGGATCGCACGCCATGCACTCCAGCAGGACCCGTAGGCACGGCACCCGCCAGTCCAGATAGCCGCGAGCTCCGCGCCCCTTTCCGCCGATCAAGGACGAATGCACGTGGTTTGATCTCTTTTCCGCGTGCATTTGCCCTTGATCCGTGCGGATGCCCTTGATCGGCGGTCGCTGCGTTGCCCTTGATCCACCGAGGCCGCGCTGCGCCCGGCCAGGCCGAAACGCTGTCAGGCCCAGCGGCCCCATGGTCGGTGGGGGCGGGTCAGGTCTCCTGGTCGGCCAAGGCGTCGGGGTCGACGCCGTCGGCGAACTCGGCCGCCTCGGCGCTCTGAGCCGCCAATGCGTCCTTGACCACGCGGTATGCCAGCCCGGCCGGGTATCCCTTGCGCGCCAGCATGCCGACCAGACGCCGGTACACCGACTCGGGCGAGCCGGTCGTCACGCGCAGCTTGCGATCTACCAACGCCCGCGCGGTGGCCGCCTCGGTGTCGTCGTCGAGGTCGTCGAGGGCCTCGCTGACGGTGTCGCCGGCGACGCCGCGCTGGCGCAGCTCGTTGGCCAGTGCCCGGCGCGCCAAGCCACGACCGTGGTGGCGGCTCGATACCCACGCCCGCGCGAACGCCGCGTCGTCGATCATGCCGACCTCGTCGTACCGGTCGAGCACCTCCGCGGCGGTCTCGTCGGAGATGCCGCGCTTGACGAGCGCTTTGGCGAGCTCGGCGCGGGTGCGCGGCCGCACGGCGAGCTGGCGCAGGCAGATCTCCCGCGCCACCTCAGCCTCGTCGCGTGGCTGCTCGTCGCCTCCACCGCCGCGCGCCGGGAAACCGCCCTGCCCACGCGCCGGGAAACCGCCCTGCCCAGAGGCGGCGCGATCCGACTCGGGATCAGCGGGCGCCGCGCCCTCGGGCCACTCCCACTCGTCGGCGGAGACGGCGCCGCCGTCGGCGTCAGTGCGCGCCCGCCCCCGACGAGAGCGCCCGCCAGTTCCAGTAGACGCGGATGTAGCTCGGGGCGGCGCGGCATCCCAGCCCCGCCCCGAGCGCGCTCCGCGCCGTCGTCCGGCCATATGAACCGCTCAGGTCAGAAGTCGACCGGCGGCAGCTCCGGCCCACCGGCCTCGTCGCCCGCGCCCTGCCCGACGCCGAGCTTCTCCAGGATCTTCTTCTCGATCTCGGCGGCCACGTCGGGGTTTTCCTTCAGGAACTCGCGCGCCTTCTCCTTGCCCTGGCCGAGCTGGTCACCGTCGTACGTGTACCAGGCGCCGGACTTGCGGATGATGCTCTGCTCGACGCCGACGTCGATGAGCGAGCCCTCGCGGGAGATGCCCTTGCCGTACATGATGTCGAACTCGGCCTGCTTGAACGGCGCGGCCACCTTGTTCTTGACGACCTTGACCCGGGTGCGGTTACCGACCACGTCGGTGCCGTCCTTCAGGCTCTCGATGCGCCGCACGTCGAGCCGGACCGAGGCGTAGAACTTCAGCGCCCGGCCACCCGTGGTGGTCTCCGGCGAGCCGAACATGACGCCGATCTTCTCGCGGAGCTGGTTAATGAAGATCGCGGTCGTGCCGGAGTTGTTGAGGATACCGGTGATCTTGCGGAGCGCCTGGCTCATGAGCCGCGCCTGGAGACCCACGTGGCTATCGCCCATCTCGCCCTCGATCTCGGCGCGCGGCACGAGCGCCGCCACCGAGTCGATGACGATCACGTCGAGCGCGCCGGACCGGACCAGCATGTCGGCGATCTCGAGCGCCTGCTCACCCGTGTCGGGCTGGGAAACCAGCAGCGAGTCGGTGTCTACGCCGAGCGCCTTGGCGTAGTCGGGGTCGAGCGCGTGCTCGGCGTCGATGAACGCCGCGATGCCGCCGGCCCGTTGGGCGCTGGCCACCGCGTGCAGCGCCACCGTCGTCTTACCGGACGACTCTGGTCCATAAATCTCGACCACGCGGCCACGCGGCAGGCCGCCGACGCCCAGCGCGACGTCGAGCGCGATCGAGCCGGTCGGGATGACCGCGGTCTGGATGACCGGGCGCTCGCCCAGCCGCATCACCGAGCCCTTGCCGAACTGCTTGTCGATCTGCGCGAGAGCAAGGTCTAGCGCCTTCTCCTTGTCAGGTCCTGCCGCCATTGCCGCCACCCCTAGATTCGCCGTCTTAGCGGTCGTCTTCGCCGAAGAGCTTCTCGTCACGCGGACACGCTAGGCGCTGGGTCTGACAGAAAACAGCCGACCGGCCGTGGCCTGTGGACAAGCGCCCAGGTGTGGACAATAGCCGAACATGTGTACGATGCAAGTACCAACACGTACCAACTGGCGCCGCCTCCCTGTAGCCGACCCTCCGCTCGGTCGCTTCGATTCTGGCCCTCGCTCCGCGAGGGCGGTTCGGGCGCCGAAGGCCGCCCTGTAGCCGCCAGTCGCTACGCTCCCTCCGCTTGGAGGCGGCTGCGGGCGGCGCGCCCTCACAGCTCCCTCGACTCCGGGCCGGCTGCGGGAGGCGGCGCATGACGCTAATGCAGCCGAGCGGGCACCCGGTCCGGATACGCGGCCACGACCGCCCGCCACACCACCACGGTGGCGACGCCCGCGTCGAGCGCCTGCTGGATGGTCCGGCCGTCCAACTGCGGCAGCACCTGGTCAGACGCCATGCTCGTCGCATACCCCGGCCCGAACGCCTGCTCGAGCCGCGTCCAGAAGTCGGTCAGCCGCACCCCTACGTTCCCTTCACCAAGACCGTCGGTCGCAACGCTAGCGCGACCAGCGGCACCGTCGCGATCGCCGCGAGCAGGTTCAGCGTCGCATACCCGCTCAGCTCCACAAGGAACCCGGCCAGCGCGCCGGCCGACGCTCCGGCCAGCCCCATCACCATGTCGGAGAGGCCCTGGGCGGCCGGGCGCACCTCGTCGGGCACCGACTCTGACAGCAGCGTCGAGCCGGCCACCATCGTGCACGACCAGCCCAGCCCCACCAGGAACAGCCCCACCGACAGCCGCACCGTGCTGTGCCCCGCAGTCCCGGCCAGCGCGCACGCCACGAGCAGCACCCCGACCCCACCGAGGATGACCTGCCGCCGGCCGAGCCGGTCGGTGAGCAGCCCGACCACCGGCGACAACGCGTACATGCCGGCGATGTGCAGGCTGAGCACGATCCCGACGACGCGCAGCACGTCGGCGTCGCTGTGGAACGTCCCCAGGTGCACCGGGGTCATCGACATCACCCCGACCATGACCACGTGCCCGACCGCGGCGGCCGCCATGCCGAGCCGGGCAGCGGGCAGCCCGGCGATGGCTCGCAGAGCGGGCCGGAACGAGCGCCGGGGAACGGCAGTTACCTCGGAGAGCTGTCGCGCCGTCAGGAGCGGATCAGGCCGCAGAAACACGAGCAGAATCACGGCAGCCAGCGCGAACGCGACGGCGCTGAACGCGAACGGCCCCGACAGCACCGGCAATCCGAATCCCGACGTCGCGTCGTCGGCGAGCGAGGCGAAGTTCGGCGCCGCCACCGCGCCCACGGTGGTCGCCCACACCACCAGCGACAAGTCCCGCGCCCGGCGCTCCGGCACGGCGAGATCCACCGCGGCGTACCGGGCCTGGAGGTTGGCCGTCGTGCCGCTGCCGAAGAGCATCATGCCCACGAAGAGCAGCGGCACCCACCCGGTGGCGGCCGCCACGACGATCAGCACGCTGCCCAGCCCGCCGACGAGGTACGCGAGCGCGAGCCCCGCCCGCCTTCCCCACACCGACATGACGCGGGTCGCCGGCACGGCCATCAGGGCGCCACCGACGACCGCCGCGCTCTGCGCCACCCCGGACAGCCCGGTGCCGGCCATCCGGGCGGCGAGCAGCGCCCCCACGGACAGCCCGATGGCGACACCCATGCCGCCGATGACCTGCGTGCCACACAGCAGCGCCAGCGTCCGGCGTTGAATAAGAGCGACGTTCACAGGCCGAGACTACGGCCGATGATCTCCTTCATGATTTCCGTGGTGCCGCCGTAGATGGTCTGCACCCGGCTGTTGAGCCACGCCTTCGCCACCGGGTACTCCAGCATGTACCCGTATCCGCCGTGCAGTTGCACGCACCGGTCGGCGACCCTGTTCTGTAGCTCGGTGGTCCACCACTTCGCTTTCGCGGCGTCCACTACGGACAGTCGACCCGCGTTGAACTCGTTCACGCAGTGGTTCAGAAACGTTCGCGCGATGGTGATTTCGGTGTCGAGCTCGGCGAGCACGAACCGGTTGTGCTGGAACTTCCCGATCGGCCGCCCGAACGCCTCACGCGACCGCGCGTAGTCAAGCGTGATGGCGAGCAGCCGTTCGGCGGCGGCGACCGCGGCTACCGCGATGCCAAGCCGTTCCCGGGGCAGGTTGGCCATCAGGTGATAGAAGCCGTGGTTTTCGGTGCCGATGAGGTTGTCGGCCGGCACCCGGCAGTCGTCGAAGAAGAGCTCGGCCGTGTCGTTGGCCTTCTGGCCGACCTTCGCCAGCCGGCGCCCGCGCGTGAACCCGGCCGTGCCGCGCTCGACCGCGATCAGGCTCACGCCGTGCGCACCCTGGTCCGCCGCCGTCTTGGCGACCACCACGACCAGATCCGCCATGTCGCCGTTCGTGATGAAGGTTTTCTGTCCATTCAAGACATAGAACGAACCGTCGCGCACCGCCGACGTCCGCACCCCGGCGAGGTCGGAACCGGCGCCCGGCTCGCTCATCGCGATCGCGGTGACGAGGTCTCCGGAGCAGAAGCCGGGCAGCCACCGCTTGCGCTGGTCGGGCGTGGTCAGCTCGGTCAGGTACGGCGCGACGACGTCGTTGTGCAGGCCGAAGCCCAGCCCCGAACAGCCCGACGCGACGATCTCCTCGACCAGCACCGCGTTGAACCGGAAATCGCGCTGCCCGCCACCGCCGTACTCCTCGTCGACGTCCATGCCGAGCAGCCCGGCGGCGCCTGCCTTGCGCCAGACCTCGCGGTCGACGATGCCCTGCTCTTCCCAGGAGGCGTGGTGCGGCACCGCCTCCCGTGCCAGGAACTCCCGGCACAGCGCTCGGAACTCCTCGTGGATCGGCTCGTAGAGATGCTGCTCCATACCCTCAGTCAAGCACTCCCGCAGCCACCTTGAGATCCGCCACCAGGCCGTTGTACGCGGTGTCGCGGTCGTCGGCCCGCAGCACCGCCGACGGGTGGATGGTCGCGACGAGCTTGGCGGGCTCGACCGGGAAGTCCTGCGGGCGCTGGGCGGCGTCGGGCCACGGCAGCACCTGCCCGCGCGACTGGGTCACCCGGAAAGACGGCCCGAGCAGCGCTTTGGCGGCGGTCGCGCCCAGCACCACGACGACCTTCGGCTTCAGCAGCGCGAACTCCGAGACCAGCCACGGCCGGCACGCCTCGATGTGCACCCGATCCGGGGTCTGGTGGATTCGCCGCTTACCCCGCAGCTCGAACCGGAAGTGCTTGACCGCGTTCGTGATGTAGATGTGCCGCGGATCCATGCCAGCGTCGTCGACCGCGCGGCGCAGCAGGTGCCCGGCTGGCCCGACGAACGGCAGCCCCTTCTGATCCTCGACATCGCCGGGCTGCTCGCCGACGAAGACCACCTTGGCGTGCGCGTCACCCCGGCCGAACACCACCTGGGTGGCGTCCTGATACAGCTCGCAGCCCCGACACCCGGGGGCGGCGGCTTTCAACTTGTCGAGTGACTTGGTGTCGGGTACGAACTCCTGGGCACCCACAGCGGTCTGGGCCATGCCCGTCTTTTTACCCCATCACGCGCTGAAGATGCCGGACCCGACGCCACCGGCTGCCCGCACCACGGCCGTGGCCAGCGGCGCGATGTCCGCCTCGGCGAGTCGACTCACCGTGATCCGCACCGCCGGCGGCGAGGACTGCCGGTACAGCGCGCCAGGCGCCACGGCGTACCCCAAATCACGCAGCGTGGTCACGGCGCGCGTCTCGTCCGGTACCGGAACCCAGACGTTGATGCCCGTGCGACCGCGCACGCCGAGCGCGGCGCGCAACCCCTCCCGCCGCCGGTCGTAGCTCTCGCCCGCGGCGGCGACCGCCGCCGCCACCTCCTGGTCCTGCCACAGGCGCAGGACCAGGTGCTGGAGCAGCGTCGAGACCCAGCCGGCGCCGGTCCGCATGCGGCCGGCGACGCGCGCCACCGTGGCCTCGTCGCCCGCCACCGCGGCCACGCGCAGGTCAGGGCCGTACGGCTTGGAGACCGAACGCACGAACGCCCAGGTCCGCGTCGCGCCAGCGAGCGAATGCAGCGGTACCGAGGCCAGCTCACCGGCGTGGTCATCCTCCACGAGCAGCACGTCGGGATGGGCGCGCAGCACCGCGCGCAGGGCAGCCGCGCGGTCCGCGCTCACGGCGGCGCCCGTCGGGTTCTGCGCGCGCGTCGTGACGAGCACGGCCTTCGCGCCGGAGGCCAGCGCCGCCCGCAACCCGCCCTCGGTCGGTCCGTCATCATCAACGGGTACTGGTACCGCGCGCAGCCCGAGAGCCGCTATCAGATCGAGGGCGTTGGCCCAGCCGGGATCCTCGACGGCGACCGGGTCACCGGGGCGCAGGTGTGCGGCGAGCAGCCGGTCGATGCCGTCGAGCGCGCCACTCGTGGCGGTGATGGCGGGCGCCTCGATGCCGTCCGCCGCGAGCCGCTCCCGTGCCCGCTCGGCGAACTCCGGCAGTACACCGGCGTCGGCGTACCCGATGGGGCTGGCGTTTTCGGCGGCGAGCGCGGCGAGATGCGGTCCGAGTGCCGGCAGCAGCCGGCGGTCGGACTCGCCGGTCGACAGGTCGAGCACGCCCGGCGGCACCGGCGGGCGGCGCGCGCTGCGGCTGGCCGCGACCGGCGGGCGGTGCCGGACCCGCGTGCCGTTGCGCCCGGCCGTCTCGATCACGCCGCGCTGACGCAGCGCCTGGTACGCCTTTGCGACCGTTGCGGGGCTCACGCCGAGCGTCTGGGCGAGCGCCCGCACGGCCGGCAGCGGCGCACCCGCGCCCAGTTCGCCGGCGCGCACCCCGGCCTCCACGCTGGCCGAAATCTCGACGGCGGTGGCTCCGCTGACCTGATAATGTACTGGCACAGTCACGGTTTTGTACTATAACAAAGGACGTCGTGATGTACGAGCAGACTCACCGCACGACCGCCAACCGCGACCGGGGCAGGGTGGGCTACGAGCGGGCCACCGCCCACGCGATCCTCGACGAGGCGGTGCACTGCCACTTCGCGTTCACAGTGGACGGTGAGCCGCGCCTGCTCCCGACCCTGCACGTGCGCGTCGGCGAAACCCTGTACCTGCACGGCTCCACGGGCAGCCGCCCACTGCTCGCCGCTCGTGGCGACGCCGGCCTGCCCATCTGCGTCACCGCGACCCTCCTCGACGGCCTCGTGTACGCGCGCTCGCACACCCACCACAGCGCGAACTACCGCTCCGTGGTCGCGCACGGCACCGCCCGTCTGGTCGCCGACGAGGCGGAAAAGCGCATCGCGCTGGACGCCCTGGTCGAAAAGGTGGGCCGCGGCCGGGCCGCAGACAGCCGCCCGCCCAACCGCAAGGAGCTAGCCGAGGTCGCCGTGCTCGCCCTTCCCCTGTCTGAGGTGTCAGTCAAGGCGCGCGCCGGCGGCGTCATCGACGAAGAAGAGGACTACGCGCTGCCGCACTGGGCCGGCGTGGTGCCGCTGCGCCTGGTGCCCGGCATCCCCGAGCCCGACGCCGGCGTACACGCGCCGGTCCCGGACTATCTCCGCGCGCCCCGCTCCCCGTGGCTGACACCTGTGCCGCTGCACGGTTCGCACGTGGTGCTGGAGCCGCTCGACATGTCCCATGTGGATGGTCTCTTCTCGGCGACCCGGGACCCTGCGGTATGGCAATACCTGACCCAGCCGCAGCCCCAGAGCGTCGACGGGATCGCCGAGTTCGTGGCGGAGGCGCTGCGGGCAAACCAGCGCGGCGAGCGCGTGCCGTGGGTCCAGCGCGACGCGGTTACCGGCGAGATCATCGGCACCACCTCGTACTACTTTCCCGATGAGCGCTTCCGCACGATGGAGATCGGCGGCACGTTCCTCGGGCGGCGCTGGTGGCGCACCGGCGTCAACACCGAGGCCAAGCTGCTGCTGCTCACCCACGCGTTCGAGTCGCTCGACGCCATCCGTGTCACGTGGCAGACCGACATCCGCAACGAGCGCTCGCAAGCCGCCATCGCCCGCCTCGGCGCCACCCGCGAAGGCGTCCTGCGCGCCAACCGCCGCCGCGCCGACCGCTCGTGGCGCGACTCCGTCCTGTACTCCATGACCGCGAACGAGTGGCCAAGCGCACAGGCCAGGCTGCGGGAAATGGTTCGCTCGCGCGCGGCGGCCGCGTGATCATGGCCAGGTGCTGGGAATCACCGACATCTGGACCTACGTGCTGGGCACGGTCGCGATCGTGCTGCTGCCCGGGCCGAACTCGCTCTTCGTGCTCGCCACCGCGGCCCGGCTCGGCGTCCGCGCCGGATACCGCGCGGCGGCAGGCGTCTTCCTCGGCGACTCGGTCCTGATGGTGCTGTCCGCGGCCGGCGTCGCGTCACTGCTGAACGCGTACCCACCCCTGTTCCTCGCGATCAAGTACGCGGGCGCGGCCTACCTGGGCTACGTGGGCCTGACAATGGTGCGGTCGGCGTGGCGGCGCAGGTCGGCCGTCGCGGCGCCCCCTTCGGAACCAGTGACGCCGCGCCCCTTCCGTCGATCGCTGGTGATCAGCCTGCTCAACCCGAAGGCAATCCTGTTCTTCGTCTCGTTCTTCATCCAGTTCGTCGAGCCCGGCTACCCGCATCCGGCGGTGTCGTTCCTGGTACTCGGCTTGATCGTGCAGGTGTGCAGCGTCCTGTACCTGACCCTGCTGATCTTCACGGGCACGCGCCTGGCGTCCCAGTTCCGCCGCCGCCAACGCTTGGCCAAAACCGCCACCACAGCGATAGGCGCCCTCTTCGTAACCTTCAGCCTAAAACTAGCCACGGCATAGCCACGGCACACCGCCCGCACCCGCCCGCCCCACCCCACCCGCCCACCCCACCCCCGTCGATCAAGGACAAATGCACGTGGTTCGATCTCTGATCCGCGTGCATTTGTCCTTGATCCATGCGGATGCCCTTGATCGGCGGACGGCCACCGGCCTCGCGGCGCCCGCCCGGTCGCGCCGGCTGGACCCGCCCCGCGCCAGGGCGCCGGGCACAACCCGACGCGGGCACAGCCGTGCCGCGGACACCGCGCCCGCCGATCAAGGGCAAACGCACGCGGTTCGATCTCCAAACCACGTGCATTCGGCCTTGATCGACGAGAACCACCTTGATCGACGGCTCCGCCACCGCATACCCCGGCCACCGCCAGGCAGGGCACGCGCCCATACGGCGCAGGCTGCCCGCCGCGAGCGCGGCTGCGCCGCGCGGACACCGCGCACGTCGATCAAGGGCAAACGCACGCGGTTCGATCTCCAAACCACGTGCATTCGGCCTTGATCGACGAGAACCACCTTGATCGAAGGACGCGCGCCTCGCTGTGCGCGACCGCGACCCGCCCACGGCCCCGATGGACGCACGCCAGCAGCCGGGCAGAGCGGGCGCGTGGCGCTGGCGCCGCCGGCGCGGCAAGCCGCCGCACCGCGATCGTGGCGGCCGGCCGCCCGGGAGGGCCAGCCACTCAGCCCGTACCGCGCGCCTCATCACGCTCACGCACCACACGCGTCGGTAGGGGAACAGGGCTGCGGTCCACGACGCCGATCAAGGGCATTCGCATGGATCAAGGGCAAACGCACGCAGATCAGAGATCGAACCACGTGCGTTTGCCCTTGATCGACGGAAGCGGCGGGAAGGGGTCTAAGGGAAGGGGCGGGAAGGGGCGGGAACGGGTCGAAGGGAAGGGGCGGGAAGGGGCGGGAACGGGTCGAAGGGAAGGGGCCGAAGGGAACGGGGCGGAGAGTGGGCGAGGCGGAGGGGTGCGAAATGTGCGTCGCGGGCTTGACACGGAGTATGGTGCCCGGAAGCATGCTTGTTAACGTGAACAGCCCTACAGAACAGGCGAAAGACGCATGGCGAAACGGCCCGACAACGGCACACCGACGAACGCCAGAGCCCCTCGGCGCTCGCCCGGGATGGTCGACGTCGCGCGCCTGGCCGGCGTGTCACATATGACGGTTTCCCGGGTCATCAACGATCAGCCTACCGTGAGCCAGGTCACCCGTCAGCGCGTACTTGCCGCGATGAGCGAGCTTGGCTACCGCCCCAATGTGGCTGCCCGCGCACTCGTCACCGGTCGCAGCCGCACGCTCGGCGTGATCAGTGTGGACACCACGCTGTACGGGCCGGCGTCGATGCTGCTGGCGATCGAGCGCGCCGCACGCGAGGTTGATTATTCGGTCAGCATCGCGAGCCTGCCTGGCCTCGATCGGCGCACGCTGCGAGACGCGTTCGACGCGCTCACCTCGCAAGCGGTCGAAGGGATAATCGCCATCACGCCGCACGTGGCGGCCACTGCCGCGCTCCGGCACGTGCCCAAGGATGTTCCCGTCGTAGCGGTCGAGGGTGGCAAGGGTCCACTGCCGACGGTCGCGGTCGACCAGTACCTCGGCGCCTCGGAGGCGACCCGGCACCTGCTCTCGCTCGGGCACCGTACGGTGGGCCACATCGCCGGCCCCTCCGATTGGTACGAGGCGCAGGAGCGCGAGCGCGGCTGGCGCGAAATGCTGGTCGCCGAAGGCCGCGAGGTGCCCGAGGTGGTGCGGGGTGACTGGAGCCCGCGCTCGGGCTACGCGGCAGCCAAGCAGTTGCTCGAAGAGAGAACCCGAAATGTGACGGCGCTGTTCGTCGCCAACGACCAGATGGCGATCGGTGCCCTGCGCGCCCTCGGCGAGGCGGGGATCTCCGTGCCGCGCCAGATGAGCCTCGTCGGGTTCGACGACATCCCGGAAGCCGAGTTCTTCTCTCCGCCGCTGACCACGTTGAGGCAGGAGTTCGGTGAGGTGGGCCGGCGCAGCCTGGAACTGCTGCTGGAGCAGGTCGAGGGCGCGCCCCGCACCCGCCGCCGCCTCGTGATACCGCCCCAGTTCGTGATCCGCGACAGCACAGCATCCCCTGAGTAAGTACACCAACCCACGAAGGACACAACCACCCCATGAGTGACCGGTATGTCGTAGGTGTCGACTACGGGACCCTGTCGGGACGGGCCCTCGTGGTCCGGGTCGACGACGGCACCGAGGTCGGCACCGCCGTCCACGAGTACAAGCACGCGGTCATCGACCGCGTGCTGCCCGCCACCGGCGAGGCGCTACCGCCCGACTGGGCGCTCCAGGACCCCGAGGACTACATCGACGTTCTCCGGACGGCTGTGCCCGCGGCGGTGGCCGCCGCGGGCATCGATCCGGCAGACGTCATCGGCATCGCCACCGACTTCACGGCATGCACGGTGCTTCCCGCACAAAGCGACGGCACGCCGCTGTGCTGGTTGCCCGAGTACCAAGGCCGCCCGCACGCCTACCCGAAGCTGTGGAAGCACCACGCCGCCCAGGGCCAGGCGGACCGCATCAACGCGCTCGCTCACGAGCGTGGCGAGCCGTGGATCAATCGGTACGGCGGCAAGATCTCCTCGGAGTGGCAGTTCGCCAAGGGCCTCCAGATGCTGGAGGAGGATCCGGAGGTCTACGCGCGCGCCGAGCGGTGGATCGAGGCCGCGGACTGGATCATCTGGCAGCTCTGCGGCTCAGAGACCCGCAATGTCTGCACCGCCGGTTACAAGGGCATCCGCCAGGACGGCCAGTACCCGAACCGGGAGTATCTGGCCGCGTTGAACCCCGGCTTCGCCGACTTCGTCGAGAAGATCGACTTTCCGCTGCTGCCGCTCGGCGCCCGCGCCGGCGGGCTGACCGCGCAGGCCGCGGAGTGGACCGGCCTGACCGAGGGCATCGCGGTCGCGGTGGGCAATGTGGACGCGCACGTGACCGCGCCCGCCGCGCGGGCGATCGAGCCGGGTCAGATGGTCATGATCATGGGTACGTCGACCTGCCACGTCATGAACGGCACGACCCTCGCCGAGGTGCCCGGTATGTGCGGCGTCGTCGAGGGCGGCATCGTGGAGGGCAGCTGGGGGTACGAGGCGGGTCAGAGCGGCGTCGGCGACATCTTCGCCTGGTTCGTCGACTCGTCGCTGCCGGCCGAGTACCGCGACGAAGCCGCCCGTCGAGGCGTCAGCCCGCACGCGTATCTGAGTGATCTGGCCGCCGAGCAGCGGGTCGGCCAGCACGGCCTCGTGGCGCTGGACTGGCACAACGGCAACCGTTCGGTGCTGGTCGACCACGAGCTGTCCGGCGTGATCGTCGGCCTGACGATCGCCACGAAGCCGGAAGAGGTGTACCGGGCGCTGCTGGAGGCGACCGCGTTCGGCACCCGCACCATCGTCGACGCGTTCGAGGGCTCCGGCGTGCCCGTGCGGGAGCTCGTGGTGGCCGGTGGCCTGTTGAAGAACCGCTTCCTCATGCAGATGTACGCGGATGTCACCGGCCGTCCCCTCTCGGTCATCGACTCCGAGCAGGGCCCGGCGCTGGGTTCCGCGATACACGCCGCGGTGGCCGCGGGCGCCTACCCCGACGTGCCGGCCGCCGCCGCTGCCATGGGCCGCGTGCAGCGGCGGGTCTACGAGCCCGACGACGAGCGCGCGAAGGCCTACGACGCGCTCTACGAGGAGTACCGCCAGCTGCACGACTACTTCGGGCGTGGTACGAACGACGTGCTGCACCGCCTGCGCAGGATCCGGAACGAGGCACACGCATGAAAGCAACCCACAGCGTCGACAAGCTGCGGGCAGAACTCGTCGGGCTGCACCACGAGCTGATCCGCTGGGGTCTCGTGGTGTGGACGGCGGGCAACGTCTCGGCCCGGGTGCCGGGCGAAGACCTGTTCGTGATCAAGCCGAGCGGCGTCTCGTACGACGACCTGACGCCCGAGTCGATGGTGGTCTGCGACCTCGACGGCAAGCTGGTCGAGGGTGACCTGTCGCCGTCGAGCGACACGGCGGCGCACGCGTACGTGTACCGCGCCATGCCGGAGGTCGGCGGCGTCGTGCACACGCACTCGACGTACGCGTCGGCGTGGTCGGCGCGCGGCGAGGCGATCCCGTGTGTGCTGACCGCGATGGCCGACGAGTTCGGTGGCGAGATCCCGGTGGGCCCGTTCGCTCTGATCGGCAACGACGACATCGGCAAGGGCATCGTCTCTACGCTCAGCGGCCACCGTTCCCCCGCCGTCCTGATGCAGAACCACGGCGTCTTCACGATCGGCAAGAGCGCGAAGGCGGCCGTGAAGGCCGCGGTGATGTGTGAAGATGTCGCACGCACCGTGCACATCGCGCGCTCCTTGGGGCCTCTGATCCCGATCGCGCACTCAGACGTCGACAAGTTGTACGACCGGTACCAGAACGTCTACGGGCAGCGCTGAGCCACATCTATCCCGGTCCTAAGGATCATGGGCGTGTTACAAGAACGTGACACTGTGATGCCCATCCTGGACCTTGACGGAACAGATGTGAACGTTAACGCTGTCCATCTGGTGTCACCTGAGCGTCAGGCAATGACACCGGTTCCTGAGAGAGGAAAGCCTGTGAGCAGAAAGATCTTGGTCGCTCTTGGCGGCGTCGCGCTGGCGCTCAGCCTGGCGGCCTGCGGCGGCGAAGGAGCGGGCACTGACTCCAGCACCAGCGGAGACAAGCCTGCCGATTTGACCATTGGTGTGTCGATGCCGACACAGACCTCCGAGCGATGGATCGCCGACGGAAACTCCGTGAAGGAGAAGCTGACGGCGAAGGGGTACAAGGTCGACCTGCAGTACGCGAACGATGACATCCCCACCCAGTCCCAGCAGGTTGACCAGATGATCACCCAGGGCGCCGACGTCCTGGTCATCGCGGCGATCGACGGCACGGCGCTGAGCAGCCAGCTGCAGGCGGCGGCCGACAAGAAGATCCCGGTCATCGCCTACGACCGGCTGATCCGCGACAGCAAGAACGTCGACTTCTACGTCAGCTTCGACAACTACAAGGTGGGCGTCGCCCAGGCCAACGCGCTGCTGACGGGCCTCGGCCTGCTCAAGGCCGACGGCTCGAAGGGCACGGCGACCGGGCCGTTCAACGTCGAGCTCTTCGCCGGCTCGCTGGACGACAACAACGCGCACTTCTTCTTCAGCGGCGCGATGGACACCCTCAAGCCGTTCCTGGAAGCCGGCACTCTGAAGGTCAAGTCGGGCCAGACGAAGATCGAGCAGGTGGCGATCCTGCGCTGGCAGCAGGAGACGGCGCAGAAGCGCATGGAAGACCTGCTGACCAAGAGCTACAACGATGGCAGCAAGGTCCAGGGCGTCCTGTCGCCGTACGACGGCCTCTCCCGCGGCATCATCACCGCGCTGCAGAACGCCGGCTACGGTTCGGCCGCCAACCCGATGCCGCCGGTCACTGGCCAGGACGCCGAGATCGCGTCGGTCAAGCTGATCAACGACGGGGTCCAGAACTCGACGATCTTCAAGGACACCCGCCTGCTCGCCGAGCAGGCCGTGACCGCGGCCGAGGCGTTCCTGCAGGACAAGACTCCGACCGCGAACGACACCAAGACGTACGACAATGGCGTCAAGGTCGTTCCGTCGTACCTGCTGCCGGTCGTGACCGTGTACAAGGACAACATCAAGAAGGAATTGATCGACTCCGGCTACTACACCGCTGAGGAAGTCGCCGCCGGTCAGGCCAAGTAAGACCGGGGATCGGGCTCGGTGGTGCTGGCCACCCCGGGCCCGATCCTCTTTCAACGCAACAAGGAGAATCATGGACGACGCCATTCTCGAGATGCGCGGGATCACCAAGAGGTTTCCCGGTGTCACGGCGCTGCAGGACGTCTCCATCACCGTCCGGCGGGGTGAGATCCACGCCATCTGCGGCGAAAACGGGGCTGGCAAGTCCACGCTCATGAAGGTGCTGTCCGGGGTGTACCCGACGGGCAGCTACGACGGCGAGATCATCTTCGACGGCCAGCCGGTGCACTTCAGCGGCATCCGCGACAGCGAGCACGTCGGCATCGTGATCATCCACCAGGAGCTGGCCCTGGTGCCGTACCTGTCGATCGCGGAAAACATCTTCCTCGGCAACGAGCGCCGCGGGGCCAGCACGCTCATCGACTGGCACCGCACGAACGCCGAGGCCGGCAAGCTGCTGGAGTCGGTCGGCCTGGGTGAAAACCCGGTCACGCCGGTGATCCAGCTCGGCGTCGGCAAGCAGCAGCTCGTCGAGATCGCCAAGGCGCTGTCGAAAGAGGTGCGCCTGCTGATCCTGGACGAGCCGACCGCCGCCCTCAACGACATCGACTCGGCGCACCTGCTCGGCCTGCTGCGCAAGCTGAAGGAGCGCGGCATCACCTGCATCATGATCTCGCACAAGCTCAACGAGATCACCGCGATCGCCGACTCCACCACGGTCATCCGCGACGGCAAGACGGTCGAGACACTCGACGTGCGCGCCGGAGACGTGACGCAGGAACGGATCATCCGCGGCATGGTGGGCCGCGACCTGGAGAGCTTCTACCCCGACCGCGTCTCGTCGCCGGGCGAAGAGGTGCTCCGGATCGAAGGCTGGACGGTCCGGCATCCCGTACAGGACCGCAATGTCGTCGAGGGCGCCAATCTCAACGTGCGCGCCGGCGAGGTGGTCGGCATCGCCGGGCTGATGGGCGCGGGCCGCACCGAGCTCGCGATGAGCGTGTTCGGCCGCTCGTACGGCCGCGACATCTCCGGCCGGCTCTACATGCACGGCAAGGAGATCAAGGCCCGCAACGTGGCGGAGGCGATCGACAACGGCATCGCGTACGCGACGGAGGACCGCAAGCGGTACGGGCTCAACCTGATCGCGGACGTCGCCCGTAACATCTCCGCCGCCGCCCTCGGTAAGCTCTCCCGCGCCGGGTGGGTCAACGGCAACGAGGAGATCAAGGTAGCCGAGCAGAAGCGCCGCGACATGAACATCAAGACGCCGACCGTCATGTCGGTCGTGGGTCAGCTCTCCGGCGGCAACCAGCAGAAGGTCGTGCTGTCGAAGTGGCTGCTCACCGACCCGGACGTGCTGATCCTCGACGAGCCCACCCGCGGCATCGACGTCGGCGCCAAGTACGAGATCTACACGATCATCAACAGGCTGGTGGCGGACGGCAAGGCCGTCGTCGTCATCTCTTCCGAGCTGCCCGAGCTGCTCGGCATCTGTGACCGCATCTACACGCTCTCTGCCGGCCGCATCACCGGCGAACTGCCGGTGGCCGAAGCCACGCAGGAAAACCTCATGGCGCTCATGACGAAGGAGAAGGAGCTCGCCGCATGACAAGCACCAAACCAACGGCGGCGGAGGAGACCGCGTCGGAGAGCGCCCCTGCCGCGGCGTTGCACACCGGGATCAGCGACCCTCGTACGCTGATCATGCGTAACCTGCGCCAGAGCGGCATCTACGTCGCTTTCATCGCCATCATCGCGCTGTTCGCTGTCCTGACGGACGGCGTGTTGCTGAGTCCGGGCAACATCACCAACATCGTCCTGCAGTACTCCTACATCCTGGTGCTCGCGATCGGCATGGTGATCGTGATCATCGCCGGCCACATCGACCTGTCCGTGGGCTCGGTGGTCGCGCTCACCGGCGCGGTCTCGGCCGTGCTCGTCATCCAGCAGGACTACCCGTGGTGGGCCGGCATGGTGGCGGCGCTGGCGGTCGGCGTAGCGGTCGGCGCGTGGCACGGCTTCTGGGTGGCGTATGTCGGGATCCCGGCGTTCATCGTGACCCTGGCCGGCATGCTCCTGTTCCGCGGGCTCACGCTCCAGGTGCTCGACAACATCTCGCTCTCGCCGTTCCCGTCCGAGTACCAGAAGGTGGCGAACGGGTTCCTCAATGGCCTGCTCGGTGGGCAGGGCTACGACGCGTTCACGCTGCTCATCGCGGCCGTCGCGGTCGGCGGCTACGCGGTGTTCGGCTTCCGGACCCGGCTGGCGCGCATCCGCTACCAGCAGCCGGTCGAGTCGTTCCCGCTGTTCGTCACCAAGGTGCTGGCGGTCGGCGCCGTCGTCATGTACTTCGCCTGGCAGCTGGCCCACGCGCGCGGCCTGCCGATCGTGCTGATCATCCTCGCGGTGCTCGTGCTCGCGTACGGGCTCGTGACCCAGCGCACTGTCTTCGGCCGCCAGGTCTACGCGATCGGCGGCAACCTGTCGGCGGCGCTGCTGTCCGGCGTCAAGGTCAAGAAGGTCAACTTCTGGATCTTCGTCAACATGGGCTTCCTGGCCGGTGTCGCCGGCGTCATCTACTCCTCGCGAGCGAACGGCGCACAGCCCGCGGCCGGCAACATGTTCGAGCTCGACGCCATCGCGGCCGCCTTCATCGGCGGCGCGGCCGTCTCGGGCGGCGTCGGCAGGGTGGTTGGTGCCGTGGTCGGCGGCCTCATCATGGCGGTCATGAGCAACGGCATGCAGCTCATGGGCGTCGACCAGTCGACACAGTCGGTCGTGAAGGGCCTCGTGCTGCTGATCGCCGTCGCGTTCGACATCTACAACAAGCGCCGCGCCGGCGCGACCCGCTAGCCGGACAGTTCGGCGCAGAGCTCGCGCTCGGTGCCGTGGTACATCGTCACGGTCTTGTACGACGTAGCGTCGAAGGCGATGGTGTAGAGACCGTCGAAGACGTAGATGCCGCGGGGGCGGTTACCGCCGCCCTCGCGGAACCCGAACAGCGCCGGCCCGACGACGTACCACACGGAGTTGGTGACGAGGGTGCCGCCGGGGGCGTACTCGACCATGGCGTTGCCGCTCAGGTCCACCTCGACGGACGCACCGCTCGCGGCGTTAGTCACCTTCAGCACGAGGTCGCCCACATAGGCCTCGCGCTTCGTGGAACCGTCCGGGTAACGCTCGAACACCCGGGTCCGCACCTCGTCGACCACCGGTTCGGCGCGCACCGGGAAGTCACACCGGGCACCGGCGGGCACTTCCCAGGGCGAGGACGGTGCCGGCACCCAACCGCCGCGGGTCGCCGCCCGGGCGGGGTCGGCCGCCACGAGCACAGCCAGCAAAGACACGATCCCAATGATCAATTTACGCATGACGGGAGTCTCTCCGAGGCGGCTCACCACCGGCTCACCGTGTAACCATTCGGCATGGAGTTCCGACTGCTCGGGTCGTTCGAGGCGCGGCACGAGGGGCGGCCGATTCCGGTCGGCCGCCGGCGCCAGGAGCGCTGCCTGCTCGCCATCCTGCTGCTGGAGGCCGGCCACGCCGTGCCGATCGACCGGCTGGTCGACCTGGTGTGGGACGGCGACCCGCCACGCAGCGCCCGGAGCACCGTGCACACGTACGTCAACCGGCTGCGTGCCGCGCTCGCACCGTACGGCGTCGCCGTCGAGACCCGCGACGACGGGTACGCGGTCGATCCAGCCGGCCACGCCGTCGACACCGCACGCTTCACGGAGCTGGCGCGCCGCGCAGCCATCGCCACGGACCCCGCGGAGCGGGTGAAGCTGGCGGTCGAGGCGCTCGGGCTGTGGCACGGGCCGCTGCTGGCCGGCCTGGCCGGCGACGGCTTGCGCCGCCGCATCGGCGCCGGCCTCGAAGACCTGCGCCTCACGACGGCCGAGATCTGCGCGCAGGTCCAGCTCGATATGGGGTACCACTACCGCGTCATCGCCGACCTGATGGTCCTCGCCGAGGCATACCCGGCGCGGGAGGGGCTGGTCGCGAGCGTCATGACGGCGCTGTACCGGGCCGCCCGCCAGGCCGACGCCTTGCGCCTCTACGACCTGGCGCACAAGGCCCTCGTCGGCGAGCTGGGCGTGGAGCCCGGCCCGGAGCTGGAGACGGTGCACCAGCGCATCCGCAGCGGCGACCCGCGATTGGAGCGGCCGGCGGCGCCGGTGTACGCGGTGCGGGTCCGCGAGGTCTGGCTGCCGTGGAGCGTCGGCGGTCACCCCGCGCTGGAGTTCTGCAACACGTACGCGGGTTGGCGCGGTGAACGGCAGCCGGGTGCGGAGTGGCTGCGCGGGTACCCGACGCTCGCCGTCTGGGCCGGCCACCAGGATCTCGTGGACGAGGCCACGGTGAACCGCCTTCTCGACGAGGCGCGGCGCGATCCGCTCGGTGCCTCGGCCGTTCTCGACGAAGCCCGGGCCCTGCGCGCCGACCTGTACGCGTGCCTCACGGACCCGGACGACGCCGCCGCCTTCGCCGCGGTGGCCCGGTACGTCGTGGCGGCGGCGCGGGTCTCGGTGTACGAGCGCGGCACGGACGGGCTTGGACGCTGGCGCCTGTCCCGCGAGACCGGCCTGCGGACGCCGCTGTACGCCGCCGCGCGCAGCGCTGGCGAGTTGCTCGCCGACCCCCGCAGGTGGTCGGTATGCGCGTGCCCCAGCCCGCGCTGCGGCTGGCTCTTCATCGACCACAGTGGACAGCGTCGCTGGTGCAGCCTCGCTACCTGCGGTCCGGGGTCTTGACGCAGCGGCCTTCGCGGTTGAGGATGTGTTTCATACCGTCGGTGTTAACGTTAACAAAGGGCTGACATGGCACTTCCCCTGAACCGCCGGCACTTCCTGCGCAACGCTTCACTCGCCGCGGCGGCACCCGCGATAGGCGCCGCCGTGGCGAGTCCCGCGGCAGCCGCCGCGCCGGCCACGTGGAGCGTCCGGCCATTCGCACTCAAAGACATCGCGCTCGGCGACGGTCTGTTCGCCGACAAGCGCCGCCTGATGCTCGACTTCGGCCGCGGATACGACGTCGACCGGATGCTTCAGGTCTTCCGTGCCAACGCCGGACTGTCAACACTGGGCGCCGTCGCACCCGGCGGGTGGGAGGGCCTCGACGGCGAGGCGAACGGCAACCTGCGCGGCCACTTCACCGGCCACTTCCTCACCATGCTGGCGCAGGCCTACGGCAGCACCGGCGAGGCGGTCTTCGCCGACCGCATCCGGTACATGGTGGGCGCGCTCGTCGACGTCCGCGAGGCGCTGCGGCGCCCGCCCGCCGTGCTGAGCGTCGCGGGCAGGTTCGGCGCGGCGGCGGAGACCCCGCGCGGCTCCTATCAGTACGTCGACCTGCCGGCCACGGCGCTCGGTGGCGCGGCGGCGGTCACCATCGCCGCGTGGGTCAAGCCGATGCACGGGGGCAACTGGGCGCGGGTGTTCGATTTCGGCAACAACACCACGCGCTACCTGTACCTGGCGGCCCGCAACGCGGGCGGTGTGCCGCGCTTCGCCATCACCACCAGCGGGCCGGGCGGCGAGCAGGGCATCAACGGCACGGCACCGCTACCGCTGGGCGAGTGGAGCCACGTCGCGGTCACTATCGCGGGCGGCACCGGCACCCTGTACGTCGACGGTGTCGCGGTCGGCACCAACACGGCGATGACCCTCAACCCCGCCGCGCTCGGCACGCTCACCAACAACTGGCTCGGCCGCTCGAACTACGCCGGCGACCCGGTTTTCGCCGGCGCCTTCGACGAGGTGAACATCTGGTCCCGCGCGCTGAGCGCCGCTGAGGTGGCCGCGCTCCAGCACGCGCCAGCGACCGGGGACCTCGCCTCGTACGCGATGGACGAGACCACCGGCGGCACGTTCGCCGACGCGTCCGGGCGCGGGCAGCACGCCACGCTGCGCCGCACCTGGGGCGGACCGAGCCACCCCGGCTTCCTGGCCGCGTACCCGGAGACGCAGTTCATCGCGCTGGAGTCGATGACGAGCGGCAACTACACGGTGGTGTGGGCGCCGTACTACACCGCACACAAGATCCTGCGCGGGCTGCTCGACGCATACCTCAACACCGGCGACGAGCGGGCCCTCGACCTCGCGAGCGGCATGTGCGACTGGATGCACTCGCGCCTGTCCACGCTGCCGGAGAGCACGCTCCAGCGAATGTGGGGCATCTTCTCCAGCGGCGAGTTCGGCGGCATCGTCGAGGCGATCTGCGACCTGCACACGGTCACCGGCAAGGCCGAGCACCTGGCGCTGGCCCGCCTCTTCGACCTCGACCGGCTCATCGACTCCTGTGTCGCCGGTCAGGACATCCTCGACGGCATGCACGCCAACCAGCACATCCCGATCCTCACCGGGCTCGTGCGGCTGTACGACGAGACCCGAGAGGAGCGGTACCTCACGGCCGCGAAGAACTTCTGGGGCATGGTGGTGCCGACCCGGATGTACGGCATCGGCGGCACCAGCACCGTCGAGTTCTGGCGGGCGCCGGGCGTCATCGCCGGCACGCTCAGCGACACCAACGCGGAGACCTGTTGCGCGTACAACATGTTGAAGCTGAGCCGGATGCTGTTCTTCCACGAGCAGGACCCGAAGTACATGGACTACTACGAGCGGGCGCTCTACAACCAGGTGCTGGGCTCCAAACAGGACCGTGCGGACGCGGAGAAGCCGCTCGTCACTTACTTCATCGGGCTGATGCCCGGCCACGTGCGCGACTACACGCCGAAGCAGGGCACCACCTGCTGCGAGGGCACCGGCATGGAGAGCGCCACGAAATACCAGGACTCGGTGTACTTCGAGGGCGGCGACGGCTTGTACGTCAACCTCTTCAGTCCGTCCACAGTGACCTGGGGCGGTGTCACGATCACGCAGAGCACGAGCTTCCCATTCGAGCAGGGCACCACGCTAACGGTGCGCGGCAAGGCTACGTTCGACCTGCACCTGCGGGTGCCGAGCTGGGCGCGCGACGGCTTCGAGGTGACCGTGAACGACCGCACGCTGACCCGCGTCCCGGAGCCCGGCACGTACCTCACGATCTCGCGCACCTGGCGCGACGGCGACGCGGTGCGCGTGCGGATGCCGTTCCGGCTGCGGGTGGAGCGGGCGCTCGACGACCCGACCGTGCAGACCCTCTTCTACGGTCCCATCAACCTCGTCGGGCGGGACGCCCGCACCACGTTCCTGCCGGTCGCCCTGTATCCCACAGCGGCGCTGGATGGCGACCTGATCGGCGCGCTCACGCCAGTGCCGGACAAGCCGTTGCATTTCACGCTCGGCGGCATCGAGTTCGCGCCGTTCTTCGAGGGCACCGAGGACCCCACGCACGCGTACGTCGAGCGGGTCGAGCCGCGGGTGGTCTTCGCCGGGCTGGACTCGCAAGTGGCCAACCCGGCGCGCGCCGACGGCACCACGCTGCTCGACGACGTGTGGGCCGAGGCTCCGTTCCGCACCCACCACGCCCTGATCCTGCGCGCGAAGGCGGTAGTGGAGACCTGGCAGGCACTGGGCGCCCTGACCGACAAGGACGCCCAGCGCATAGTGAACACGGCTCGCCGCGCGGCCTACTGAGCCTCGAAACCGAGCGTCAGCGTCGCTGGGGTAGCGCGGAACTGGTGTTGTGGGAGGACACCCGGGCCGCAGGATGCGGTGCCGATGCCGTTTTGCGCGACGTCCAGGTTGACGTACAGCCGGTCGCGGCGTACCAGATCCGTCGGGTGCGCCGCGGCCGCCAGGTCTTCGGTGGTCCACGGCCGCACCGTCAGGTCGAAGTGCGGCGCGCCCGTGATCCGCAGCCGGCCTTCGCCCGAAAGCTCCGCCCAGCGCACCTCGCGGCGGTTGCCGTTCTCCTGCGGGTACACGTAGGGGGTCTGTAGCTCGTCGACCGTGTGCGTGTACGTGCCGACGCGGACGGCCGCCGTGGTGTCCCGGTACGCCTCGCCGGGGCCGAGCCCGAACCAGGTCACGGTGTCCAGAGTGGTGGGCACGGCCATCCGCAGGCCCAGGCGCGGCAGCGGAGCCTCCCAAGGGCCGGCCGGCTCGACGCCGAGCCTGAGCCAGAGCTGTCCATCGGCGGCCCACCACGTGTAGGTGGCGAGCATGCCGAGGTCGGTGCCCGCCGGCGCGACCCGGGTGCGCACGGTCAGCCCGTCGGCGCCGGGCTCGACGGCGAGCACGGCGTGCGTCAGCCGGTCGAGGCCGATCGAGCGCCAGGCGGCCGCCATGATGCTTCCCTCACCCCAGCCGCGCAGGTCGTTGTCGGTCGGCGCCCGCCACAGGTCGAGCTTCGGCCCGTCGACCACGAGGTCACCGATTCGCAGCAGCGTGCCGGTGACCCGATCGAACACGGCCGGCCCAAGCAGGATGTGCTCCCCGTCCACTGTGGCTGGCGCATCTGGGGAGGGCGACGTGGTCTGCTCGACCGGGCCGGCTTGACCCCACGCGATCTCGTGACCCGCGGGTGCCCACGGCTCGTCCTTGGCGAGAACAGCGCTCACCGTGACCCAGCCCGCGCCCGCGTACGGCAAATCGACGGTCGTGCTCTGCCCCGGCGCGAGGACAGGCACGTCGAGGTCGCCCTCGGCGCCGTCGAGGGCGCGCCATGAGAACGTCAGGTGCCCCGTGTCCGCGAAGTCGTACCCGTTGCGCACCCGCACGGTCCGCCCATCGAGATCCACCTCGATCCGGACCGGCTCGATCACCTTCTTGTACTCGATGAGGCCGGGCGACGGCGTCCGGTCCGGGAAGACAAGCCCGTCCGCGACGAAGTTGCCGTCGTGCAGGACCTCACCGAAGTCGCCGCCGTACCCGAAGAAGTCCCGCCCGTCAGCGGTCTTCGTGCGTACGCCGTGGTCGATCCACTCCCACACGAAGCCACCCTGGCAGCGCGGGTACTCCTCGAACAGCCGCTGGTACTCGCGGAGGCCACCGGGCCCGTTGCCCATGGCGTGGGCGTACTCGCAGAGGATGAACGGCAGGCCGCGCCTGTGCGCGTCGGCCGCGGGGTCCTTCGTGGAGTCTTCCGTGCCCTGGCCGATCAGCTCGACCTCGGCGTGGCTCGCGTACATCCGGCTGTAGACGTCGACGTACGTGCTGTCCCAGTCGCCCTCGTAGTGGATGGGGCGGTCGGGGTCGCGGGTGCGCGCCCACTCCGACATGGCGGCGAGGTTGGCGCCGGTGCCGCACTCGTTGCCCAGCGACCACATGACGACGCTGGCGTGGTTCTTGTCGCGCTCCACCATCCGCGCCATGCGGTCGAGGCACGCGTCCCGCCACTGTGGATCGTCGGCCGGGTTGTCCCGCCAGTCCACCATGTGGAAACCGTGCGTCTCCAGGTCGCACTCGTCGACGACCCACAACCCGTACTCGTCACACAGATCCAGAAATTCGGTGCTGGGCGGGTAGTGGCTGGTGCGGACGGCGTTGATGTTGTGCCGCTTCATCAGGAGGATGTCGCGCACCATGGTCTCGCGGCTGAGCGTGCGCCCGTGGTCGGGATCCCACTCGTGCCGGTTCACGCCGCGCAGCAGCAGGCGCTGGCCGTTCACCTTCAACAGGCCGTCCTCGACGACCACGCGGCGAAAGCCGATCCGCACTGGCACGCGCTCGCCGCCGGCGACCAGCTCGCCGTCGTACAGGTGCGGCGCCTCGGCGGTCCACGGCGTGACCCGCTCGATGACGTGGGGTCCGGCGGGGTCGGCGTCGTGCAGGCCCAGGGCCGGCACGCTCAGCCGCGCCGGCGCGTCCGTGTCCACGCGAAGCGTGCCCTGCCCGGTGGTGTGGTCGTAGTCGGCGTGCACGAAGAAGTCGTCGAGGGCGCCGTCCGGGCGGCAGAGCACCCGTACGGTCCGGAAGATGCCCGACAGCCACCACATGTCCTGGTCTTCGAGGTAGCTGGCAGCCGACCACTGGTGCACGCGCACCGCCAGCACGTTGCGGCCGGTCCGCAGCACGTCGGTCACGTCGAACTCGGTGGGCAGCCGGCTGCCCTTGCCGTCGCCGAGGTGCTCACCGTTCAGCCACACAGCGAAGCAGGAGTCGACGCCCTCGAAGCGCAGCACGCGTCGGCCGGCCGGCCAGTCGTCCGGGAGCGTGAACTCGCGCCGGTACTCGCCGGTCGGGTTGGCGTCCGGCACGCGGGGCGGGTCGATCGGAAACGGGTAGATGACGTTCGTGTACGCGGGCGCACCGTAGCCGCGCATCTGCCAGCACGACGGCACGTCGAGCAGGTCCCAGCCGGCGTCGTCGAAGTCCGGCACCTCGAAGCCGCCTGTGGCGTCGGCCAGACGGGCGGCGAGCCGGAACCGCCATTGGCCGTCGAGCTCGACGGTGGGTGCGTCGGAGTGGAACCAGGCGCGCGGTTGGCGGCGCCCGTTGCCGGGGGCTGGGCTGGTGACGTACGCGTGCGAGTTGATCACGCTCTCAGCCTAACCCAGCCCCCGGCGCTCCTTACATGTGCGGGAGCGACCTCAGACGGGGTTGAGCTGCCACTGCTGGCAGTTGTTGTTGAGCCACGCCCACTGGCGCACGTCGGCGCCGTCGGCCGTGCCGCAGTTGGCGACGTCGGCCACCTTGCCGCTGCTCGCGTTGACCAGCCGCACCCAGCCGCCGGTGGCGCTCACCACCAGCCGGAAACGCTGGCAGATGTTGTTGAGCCACGACCATTGCCGGATGTCGGCACCGTCGGCCGTGGAGCAGTTGGCCACGTCGAGCACCTTGCCGCTGGCCACGTTGACCAGTCGGTTGGTGTCGTCGCCCTGGTCTTCGATCCGCCACCGCTGGTTGGCGCCGCCGCTGCACGTCCACTGCTGCACGTTGGCGCCATCGGCGGTCGACGAGCTGGCCAGGTCGAGGCACTTGCCGCTGTTGCGGTTCACGAGCGTGTACGCCGTCGGCGTGGCCGCCGTCTCACCAGCCGGACCGTCCAGCGTGGCGCCGAGCCGCACGGGAGCGCCGAAGTTCGGCGTACCGTCCGCGTTCCACGTGAACTTCTGTGCCCGCGTGGTGCGGTTGTTGTCGCACCCGTCGCTGGCGGCGTCGTTCGCGTGATAGACGATCCAGTCCTCGGTGCCGTCCGGCGACTTGAAGAACCCGTTGTGCCCCGGCCCGTAGACGCCGTTGGCGTCGTTGCGCTGGAACACCGGCCCCGACTTGGTCCACGACGAGGCGCTGAGCGGGTTGGAGCCGGTAAGGCTGAGCAGGCCCAGCTTGTAGTCGGGCGTCCAGCAGCCGCTCGCCGAGTACACGATGAACGTGCGCCCGTTGCGGTACAGCGGTTCGGGCCCTTCGTTGACCGTGCCGCCCTGCCGTTCCCAGCTCTGCGTCGGCGTCGAGATGGTGCTGAACGAGCCGCTGACCGTGTACGGGTTGCTCATCGGGGCGATGACGAGGTTCTGGGTACCGCCACCGGATGCGCTGCCCATGAAGTACAGCGAGCCGTTGACCTGGAGCACGCTGCCGTCGATGAGCCAGAAGTTCGCCAGCGTCGCCCGGTACGTGTACGGGCCCATCGGGTCGCTGCCGGCGCTCTCCAGCACGTGCGACCGTTGGGTGGGGATGTAGTCGGACACGTTCTGCCCGCCGGTGTAGTAGATGTACCAGCGGCCGTTGAGGAAGTGCATCTCTGGTGCCCAGAAGTTGCAGCACCGGGAGGCCGTGGTGTCGTTCCAGACCTGCACGCTGGGCGCGCTCGCCAGCCCGGCCAGGGTCGGCGACTTGCGGATGGTAAGGGTCGACGTCCACGACGTGGTGATCAGGTAGTAGTTGCCGTTGTGGTATTGGAGCCAGGGGTCGGCACCCTTCACCGACTTGATGGGGTTGGTGAACGGGCGGCCGGGCGCCGCCGCGGCGGGCCGTGCCACCCCGACGGCGAGCGTCGTGAGCAGCACGGTCACCACAGCGAGCCAGGCCCGGGAGCGGGAACGGCTCATGGCGGTCACTCCAGGACGTAGGTCGCGTCCGCCCGGTCGGTGGCGGTGCTGACCGGCTGGATGTACATGAGGTTGTTGGAGTGCCGGATGTAGCGCCCGGCGAAGTTGTATGACTCGAACGACACCGCGGCGGAGTCAGCGAGCCCGGCGCGGCGGTAGAACGACGCGTCGTTGCGGAAGAGCGTGGAGCCGTCGTTGCGCTCGACGTAGAGCTCGTAGTTCTTGTGGCGCAGGAAGTACCCCGGGCGGTTGGTCGACTCCAGCGACACCGTGCCGCTGCCGGCGAGCCCGGTCACGATCCGGAACTGTGAGTCGGCGAGCGCGGTCACGTTCGCTTCCAGCCGGGCCCGGAACTCCCAGTGCCGGATGAAGCGGTCCGGGAGGTTGTACGACTTGAACCGGTACGGCGTCACGCCGTCAGCGACCGGGATGCCGAAGTTGGGCGTGCCGTCGGCGTTCCAGTAGAGCTTTTGCAGCCGCGTGCGCCGGTTGGGGTCGTTGAGCGGGTCGCCGGAAATGTCGCGGTAGCTGCGGTCGTGGTAGACGAGGATGTCGCTTTGCCCGTCTTCGGAGACGGTGAACGAGTTGTGCCCCGGCCCGTACTGGCTGGTGTTCGCGTTGCTGGTGAAGACCGGCTGGGCGCTCTTGGTCCACGACGATGGGTTCATGAGGTTGCTGGTCGCCGAGGCGGTGAGCAGGCCGAGGCAGTAGTTCGCGTCGGTGGCGCTCGCCGAGTACGCCATGAACACGCGCCCGTTGCGCTGGATCACCGCGGGTCCCTCGTTCACCCGGTGCCCGATCGTCTCCCAGGAGTGTGTCGGCACGGAGATGCGCGCGGGTGTGCCGGAGATGGTCCACGGGTTGGACATGGGCGCGAGGTACAGGTTGGTGCCGCTGCCCACCGCCGGGTCGTTCTGCGCCCACGAGAGATAACGGGTTCCATTGTGGACGAAAGTTGTGGCGTCGAGGGAGAACGTGTTGAGCGGCAGCGCGATCCGGCCCTTCTCGGTCCAGGTGCCGCTGAGCGGGTTCGCGCTCGTGTTCTCCAGCACGTACGGCCGGATGGCCCAGATGTCGTTGGTGCGTCCGGCGGCGAAGTAGATGTACCACCGGCCGTCGATGTAGTGGATTTCCGGCGCCCAGATGTGCGCGCCCATCTCACCGCTGGTGTGCCGTCGCCAGATGACCGTTTCGGACGCGCTGGCGAGTCCCTGGAGCGTGGTGGCCCGGCGCATCACGATGCGGTCGTACTCGGGCGCGGTGGCGGTGAAGTAGTAGTACCCGTCGGTGTGCTTGACGATGTGCGGGTCGGCCCGCCGCGCGATCAGCGGGTTGGTGAATTGGACCCCGGGTGAGGCCGACGCCGGCCCGGTACTGACCAGCATGGTGGCCAGTACCGCGAGCACAGCGATCGACGCGAATCTGCGCATTGACGCCTCCTGGTGTTAGCGTTCACATGGCCAGCCCGTGCCGTTGGTTTTCATCTCCCCGTGCTCTCCCGCACCACCAGTTCCGGTGGGAACCGCATGTGCTGCTGGGTCCTTACGCCGGCCATGATCTGCTCGACGAGCAGTTCCAGGCTGGCGCGCCCGAGTGCCGCGAAGTCCTGCTGCACCGTGGTCAACGGTGGCAGCAGGTACGCCGCCTCGGGTATGTCGTCGAACCCCACGACGCTCACCTCGGTCGGCACGTCCCGTCCCGCCTCGTGCAGGGCACGGAGCGCACCGAGTGCCATCTGGTCGTTGCCGCAGAAGATCGCGGTGACGTCCGGATCGGAAGCGAGCATGCGCGCCGCCTCGTAGCCGGACCGCGAACTCCAGTCGCCGGACAGCACCGGCGCCTCCGGAGCTCCGACCTGCCGCAGGGTGGTGCGCCATCCGGTCACCCGTTCCCGGGTCTCGGGCCACTCGGGTGGACCGGAGATGTGGTGGACCGTGGCGTGGCCCAGGTCGACGAGGTGCTTGGTGGCCATCGCCGCGCCGGCGATGTTGTCGACGCTCACCATGGGCACGCCCATGGCCTCGCCGACCCCGATACCGACGAGCGGGATGTCGGCTGGCACGCGCGCGAGCGCGGCCAGCGCCGAGTCCATCGGCGCCACCGTGATGATGCCTTCGACCGCCTGCTCGCGCAGCCGGTTGATGGCGTTCGCGACCGATCCCTCGTCGAGCGAGCGAGCACTCGCGACGCTGACGAAGTATCCGGCGTCGCGGGCGGCACGCTCTATCGCATACACAGTGGACGATGGACCGACGAGGGTGGTGTCGAACGTGACCAGCCCGAGCGTGTGCGACCGGTTGGTCACCAGCGCGCGGGCGGCCGAGTTACGGCGGTAGTCCAGCTCTTCCATGGCGCGCAGCACCCGCTCGCGGGTCTCGCTGCGCACGCTGGGGTGCTCGTTGAGCACCCGCGACACGGTCTGGTGCGAGACGCCTGCCAGCCGGGCGACGTCCATCATCACCGGTTTGCCCCGCGCTCGACGTTCACCCCCGTGGGCAAGCCCGGTCATGCGCCACCACCCGCAGCCGGCCCGGATTCGGAGAAGCGAGCGGGGCGAGCGCCAGCCAGCGCAGTCATGTGGGGAACCCACGTCGACGCGACATGAGCACCTCCCATCTCCGGCCGGTTACGAATGTGTGGTGGCAGTGTTAACGCTCACACCGGCAGACGTCAAGTGGCGACTTAAATCGATCACCACCGACGTCTTCCACGCACCCACGCGGGACATCACAATTAAGTGAAGCCCTTGACGAGGTGCCACGTGAGCGTTAACACTCTCGCAAACACCACGTCACGCAACCGAAGCGCAGGGCCCACCCCGACCCCGACCGCATCGTCATGGCATGCCGAGAACGTACGCGTCCAGAGGCGGAACTCATCCCTTGAAGGAGGCTCCCGACTTCCGGCGGATGTTAGCGCTAACAGTGACGAATGGTAATAATGCTATCCCGATGAGGAGAGTGCAGTGCTCAGAAAGATATCCATGATCATCGCCGCCGGGCTGCTTGCCACGCCCCTGGCCGCCTGTGGCGGTGACGGCGACTCCGGCAATGACGCGGGCTCGGGCAGCGACAAGATCGTTCTGGGCTTCTCCCAGGTCGGTGCCGAGAGCGGCTGGCGTACCGCCAACACCAAGTCGATCCAGGACTCCGCCAAGGAGGCCGGCATCGAGTTGAAGTTCTCCGACGCGCAGCAGAAGCAGGAGAACCAGATCAAAGCGATCCGCTCGTACATCCAGCAGAAGGTCGACATCATCGCCTTCTCGCCGGTCGTGGAGTCGGGCTGGGACACCGTGCTCAAGGAGGCCAAGGACGCCGACATCCCGGTGATCCTGACCGACCGCGCGGTTGACTCGACCGACACGTCGCTGTACAAGACCTTCATCGGCTCCGACTTCGTCGAGGAGGGCAAGAAGGCCGGCGACTGGCTCGTCAAGGAGTACGAGGGCAAGACCGAGACGGTGAACATCGTCGAGCTCCAGGGCACCACCGGCTCGGCTCCCGCGAACGACCGCAAGAAGGGCTTCGGCGACGTCATCGCGGCCGACCCGAAGTTCAAGGTCATCGCTTCGCAGACCGGCGACTTCACGCGCGCCAAGGGCAAGGAGGTCATGGAGGCCTTCCTGAAGGCCAACCCGGACATCGATGTGCTCTACGCGCACAACGACGACATGGGCCTGGGCGCGATCGAGGCCATCGAGGGCGCGGGCAAGAAGCCGGGCGTCGACATCAAGATCATCACGGTCGACGCGGTGAAGGACGGCATGCAGGCCCTCGCCGACGGCAAGATCAACTACATCGTCGAGTGCAGCCCGCTGCTTGGCCCACAGCTCATGGACCTGGTGGAGAAGGTGCACGCGGGCGAGACTGTGCCAGCCCGGGTAGTCACCGAGGAGACCACGTTCACGCAGGAGCAGGCCAAGGCGGTACTGCCCACCCGGCAGTACTGACCTGACGTTAGAGCCCGGTAGTTGACCCCCTGGGGTCAACTACCGGGCCGTACAGGGAAAGGCGAGCACGAGTGAGTACAGCCATCTTGACGATGACGGGGATCAGCAAGGAGTTCCCCGGCGTCAAGGCGCTCAGCGACGTCGACTTCCGGCTAGTCCCGGGCGAGGTGCACGCCCTCATGGGCGAGAACGGCGCCGGCAAGTCGACGCTGATCAAGGTGTTGACCGGGGTCTACGACATCGACCAGGGTCAGATCAGCCTGGACGGCACGGATGTGCGATTCAGCGGGCCGCTGCAGGCCCAGCAGGCCGGCATCAGCACCGTTTACCAGGAGGTCAACCTCTGCCCGAACCTCTCGGTCGCGGAAAACATCTTCATCGGCCGCGAGCCGCGACGGTTCGGCAAGATCCAGTGGTCGCAGATGGAGAAGCGGGCCGCTGCGTTGCTCAAGCGGCTCCAGCTCGACATCGACGTCACGGCGCAGCTCAGCTCGTACTCCCTCGCGGTACAGCAGATGGTCGCCATCGCCCGCGCAATCGACATCTCGGCCAAGGTGCTGATCCTCGACGAGCCCACGTCGAGCCTCGACGCCAGCGAGGTCGAGCAACTCTTCCGCGTCATGCGCCAGCTCAAGGACGAAGGCGTCGCGATCCTCTTCGTGACCCACTTCCTCGACCAGGTCTTCAGCATCTCCGACCGGATCACCGTGCTGCGCAACGGCCGGCTGGTCGGCGAGTACGTCACCCGCGACCTCACCCTCATCGACCTGGTCGGGAAGATGATCGGCAAGGAACTCGAGGTGCTGGAGAAGCTGGAGGAGCAGCCCAAGCCCGCGCTCGCCGCGCTGGAGCGGGGCCAGCCGCTGATCGAAGCGCAGGACCTCGGCCGCAAGGGCGCCGTGGCGCCATTCAGCCTCACCATCCACTCCGGAGAGGTGGTCGGCCTCGCCGGCCTGCTGGGTTCTGGACGCACCGAGGTGGCCCGGCTGTTCTACGGCGCCGACAAGGCTGACCACGGCCAGATCCTGGTCGACGGCAAGCCGGTGGCGATGCGCGGCCCGCGCTCCGCGATGGGCCACGACATCGCGTTCTGTTCGGAAAACCGGCGCGCCGAAGGCCTCATCGAAGAGCTCACCGTCCGCGAAAACATCATCCTCGCCATGCAGGCGGTACGCGGTTGGACGCGGCCGATCCCCCGGCGTCGTCAGGACGAGTTCGTCGACAAGTACATCAAGGCGCTCGACATCAGGCCCGCCAATCCCGAGGCCGAGGTGCGCAACCTCTCCGGCGGCAACCAGCAGAAGGTACTGCTGGCCCGCTGGCTGATCACCGAACCGCGGCTGCTGATCCTCGACGAGCCCACCCGCGGCATCGACATCGGCGCCAAGACCGAGATCCAGCGCCTCGTCGCCGCGCTGTCCGACGGTGGGATGGCGGTGCTCTTCGTCTCGGCGGAGCTGGAAGAGGTGCTCCGGCTCAGCCACAAGATCGCAGTACTGCGCGACCGGCACCTCATCGCCGAGATGGCGAACGACGACGAGGTGGACGCCGACCGCATCATGGAGACCATCGCGAGTGGAGGCGGGGGCATGACCGTGTCGGCTGCGGGAGGCGTCGCATGACCACCATCACCAGGCTCTCCAAGCACCGGCTGTTCTGGCCGGTCGTCCTCTTGGTCGTCCTCCTGCTGAGCAACCTGATCTTCACGCCGAACTTCTTCAAGGTCGAGGTGCGCGACGACCACCTGTACGGCAGCGTGATCGACATTCTCCGCTTCGGCGCGCCGCTGATCCTGGTGGCTCTGGGCATGACGCTGGTGATCGCCACCGGCGGCATCGACCTGTCGGTGGGCTCGGTGGTCGCGATCTGCGGCGCCCTCGCCTGCTGGCGGATCAGCGAACAGGGCGACCAGAACAGCGTCGGCGGCGTGCTCGTGGCCATCGGCCTCGCGCTCGGCCTCGCACTGCTGCTGGGCGTATGGAACGGGTTCCTCGTGGCCGGCATCGGCATCCAGCCGATCATCGCGACGCTCATCCTGATGGTCGCCGGTCGCGGCCTCGCCCAGCTCATCACGGGCGGGCAGATCATCACGATCAACAGCTCGCCGTACAAGGTGATCGGCGCCGGATACCTGCTCACGTTCCCGGTCCCGGTGCTCATCGCGGCGGTCGTGACCGTGATCGCGGTGCTGCTGACCAGGCGCACCGCGCTCGGCATGCTCGTCGAGTCGGTCGGCGGCAACGCCGAGGCCAGCCGCCTCGCCGGCATCCGGTCGCGGCGGATCAAGCTGATGGCGTACATGTTCGCCGCCCTCTGTGCCGGCATCGCCGGCCTGATGATCAGCTCGAACGTATCCAGTGCCGACGGCAACTACGCCGGCCTCTGGTACGAGCTGGACGCGATCCTCGCGGTGGTCATCGGTGGCACGCTGCTGACCGGCGGCCGGTTCTCGATCGGCGGCACCGTCATCGGCGCCCTGATCATCCAGACGCTCACCACGACCATCTACACGATCGGCGTACCGCCCGAGACCACGCTGCTGGTCAAGGCGCTCGTGGTCACGGTCGTCTGCCTCGTCCAGTCGCCGTCCTTCCGCGAGAAGGTCTTCAAGAGCCGACGTCAACGACCGCCGACAACCCCCGCGCCGACCCCGGACGCACCGACGAAGGTGGAGGTGCCGGCATGAGCACGCTCTCCGAGGTGCGGTCCCGGATCTCCTGGCCCAACCAGAAGTACCTGCCGGTGCTGGCGACGTTCAGCCTGCTGGCCCTCATGTACGGCGTCGGCGCGGGGAACTACGAGGCGTTCGGCGACGCGCAGGTGGTGCTCAACGTCTTCATCGACAACGGGTTCCTGCTCGTCGTCGCGGTGGGCATGACGTTCGTGATCCTGACCGGCGGGATCGACCTGTCGGTCGGCTCGGTGGTGGCGCTCACCACCATGCTCTCCGCGTCGCTGCTGGAAGAGCGCGGCTGGCCAGCGTTCGTGGTGCTGCCGCTCGTGCTGCTCGTCGGTTCGGCGCTCGGGTTCGGCATGGGCTGCATCATCCACTACTTCGACATCCAGCCGTTCATCGTCACGCTCGCCGGGATGTTCCTCGCCCGCGGGCTCTGCTACACGATCGGCACCTCGTCGATCCCGATCGACGACCCGTTCTGGGTGTCGATGGCGCAGTCGCGCATCCGGTTCGGTGAGTACTTCGTCTCGCCGAGCGTGGTCATCGCGATCGTCGTGGTGCTGATCGCCGCGTTCGTGCTCGCATACACGCGGCTCGGGCGCAACACGTACGCGATCGGCGGCAACCCGCGGTCGGCGCTGCTGATGGGCCTTCCGGTCGCGCGCACCAAGATCGCCGTCTACACGATCAGCGGCTTTTGCTCAGCCCTCGGCGGCGTGCTGCTCAGCTTCTACATGCTCTCCGGGTACGGCCTGCACGCGGTGGGCATGGAGCTCGACGCGATCGCCGCGGTCGTCATCGGTGGCACCCTGCTGACCGGCGGCTCGGGGTACGTGCTCGGCACCCTGCTGGGCGTCCTCGTCCTCGGCGTGATCCAAACGCTGATCACCTTCGACGGCCGCCTGAGCAGCTGGTGGACCAAGATCGTCATTGGCGCCTTGCTCTTCGTCTTCATCCTGCTCCAACGCGTCATCACCGCAAGAAAGCGCTGACCCTTCACCCCGCCGGTCTCACGCCTGTCGAAATACGGTTCGGCAGGCGCGAGACCGGTCGAAAGGACGCGTCGTGACCAGACCGCTCGCCGCCTTGGTAGCGTTCACACTCGTCATCGCCGCGCCCGCACCGGCGTACGCGGCCGACCCCGAACTCCCCGCCGGCGCCACCGTGGACACCTTCGACGGCACGTCCCTCGGCGCGGACTGGGAGGTGCTGAACAACGACCCGACCCGGTGGTCGCTGACCGAGCGCCCCGGGTACCTGCGCATCAACTCCCTCACCGGCGACACCCACCAGTCGACCAACAACGCCCGTAACCTCTTCCTCCAGGACCTGCCTGCCGGCGACTTCCAGATCGTGGCGTCCTTCGAGGCACCCGTGTCGCTCGACTTCCAGGGCGCCGGCATCCTTGCCTGGCAGGACACCGACAACTACCTGCGCGCCGGCCTCACCAACGTCAGCTTCGGGGGCGGCCCGGTCATCGAAAACGCGCTGGAGGTCAACGCGGCCTTCTCCTCCACCTTCGCCGCGCGGCCCGGCTCGACCGGCGAGACCCTCAAGGTGGCCCGGGCCGGCGACGTCTTCACCACGTCCTACTGGGACGGTGCGGCGTGGGTGCAGGCCGCGCAGGTCACCTCCGCGCTCGACATCAAGAAGGTCGGCGTCTACGCGCTGTCGGCGCAGGACGGCACGACGCTGGTCGCCGACTTCGACTACGTCGCGATCCTCGCGCCCGACGGGCAGCCCGTCGTTCCGGACAGCCCGTTCGCGCTGGAGAGTTCCGGCGGGTCACCTTCGGATCCCGCTGGGAGCCGTGGTGACCCACAACGGCGAACGACCCGAATTCCGGTTACGTACTTCGATGTGGCCGCGACCGGCGCGGTGACCGCCTCCGACAAGCGCGCCGCCACCCAGCTCGTGGTGCGCGCGGCCGACACCGGCGACGGCACCGTCACGCTCACCGAGGTCGCCTCCGGTGACCGCCTCACCGTCCGAACCAACGGGCGGGTAGCGCTCGCCGACAACCCGCGCGCTGGCAGCGACCGCTTCAAGCTGGTCGACGCGGGCGGCGGCAAGATCCGCATCTCCGCCCCCGGCGGGTACCTGACGGTGACCGACGGCCAGCTGACGGTCGCCGCCACCGGGAGCAAGTTCGTGGTGCGACCGTACGCGATCGGCGGCGAGCTGACCGCGGACGGCGACGCGACCGGCAAGCCCATGAGCGACCGCCTCTACGGCATCTTCTACGAAGACATCAACTACGCGGCCGACGGCGGTCTCTACGCCGAGCTGGTCCGCAACCGGTCCTTCGAGTTCAACAGCGTCGACAACAGCAGCTTCACCGGCCTCACCGCGTGGTCCAAGGTGGAGCGCGGCGCCACCGGCACCGTCACGGTCGCCAGCGCCGAACCGCTCAACGACAAGAACCTCAACCATCTCGTGCTGGAGTCGAGCGGCGCTGGCGTCGGCATCAGCAACACCGGCTTCAACGCCGGCGTCGTGGTCCGCGAGGGCGCGGCGTACGACTTCTCGGTGTGGGCCCGCACCACGTCACCCACCGGCACGCCGCTGACCGTGACGGTGGAGAGCGGCTCCACTGTGTACGGTCAAGCTCAGGTGACGGTCGCCTCCGACACCTGGACGAAGTACACCGCCCGGATCAGCGCCACCGGCAGCACCAGCACCGGCCGGCTCGTGGTGACGGCGGGCTCCGCGGGCACGATCCGGCTCGACATGGTGTCGCTGTTCCCCAAGGACACCTACAAGGGTCGCAAGAACGGCATGCGCAAGGACCTCGCGCAGTCGATCGCCGCGCTCCAGCCGAAGTTCCTGCGCTTCCCCGGCGGCTGCGTCACCAACGTGGGCAACTACGCGCCCTTCCCGGACCGGCGGCGCATCTACCGCTGGAAGGAGACCGTCGGGCCGGTCGAGCAGCGCCCGACCAACTTCAACTTCTGGGGCTACAACCAGACGTACGGCATCGGGTACTTCGAGTACTTCCAGTTCGCCGAGGACATCGGCGCCGAGGCGCTGCCCGTCGTCTCGGTCGGCGTCAACGGCTGCAACGAGAACCGGCCGCTCGCAGAGGACCAGCTCGGTCCCTGGGTACAGGACACATTGGACCTCATCGAATTCGCCAACGGTGGCGTCGACACCGAGTGGGGCGCGGTGCGGGCGGCCATGGGTCACCCGAAGCCGTTCGGGCTGGAGTACATCGGGCTCGGCAACGAGGAGATCTACCCCGAGTTCTACCGCAACTACCCCCACTTCGCGCGGGCAATCGAAGCTGCGTACCCGGACATCAAGATCATCACTAACAGCGGGCAGACGTCCGCCGGTGCCATCTTCGACCGCGGCTGGGAGTTCGCCCGCGAGCAGAACGCGGACATGGTCGACGAGCACTACTACAACAGCCCCGAGTGGTTCCTCGCCAACAACCGCCGCTACGACAGCTACGACCGCAACGGGCCGAAGGTGTTCGTCGGCGAGTACGCCTCGCGCGGCAACACCTTCTACAACGCGCTCTCCGAGGCGTCGTTCATCACGGGGCTGGAGCGCAACTCCGACGTGGTCGAGCTGGCCTCGTACGCGCCGCTACTGGCCAATGTGGACCACGTGCAGTGGTCACCCGACCTGATCTGGTTCTCGGGCGACCAGCTGTACGGCTCGACGAGCTACTACGTGCAGAAGATGTTCTCCGAGAACGCGGGCGGCTCGGTGCTGCCCAGCGCGTACACGCCCGGCCCGAACGGACCGCCCGCGCCAGCCGACATCGCCGGCTCCGTCGGTCTCGCCACCTGGAACACGCAGGCGGTGTACGACGACGTGAGGGTGACGGCGGCTGACGGTACGACGCTGTTCGCCGACGACTTCTCGGCCGGTGCCGGCGCCTGGTCTCCGCAGACCGGCACCTGGGCCGTCCAGGACGGCGCGTACGCCCAGTCGTCCGGCGCCACCGACGCGCGCTCGACCGCCGGCAGCGTCGACTGGTCGAACTACACGCTGGAGCTGACCGCCCGCAAGACCGGCGGGGCCGAGGGCTTCCTGGTGATGTTCGGCGTCAAGGACACCGGCAACTACTACTGGTGGAACCTCGGCGGCTGGGGCAACACGACATCCGCC
Source organism: Micromonospora sp. CPCC 206061 (assembly GCF_036906915.1). Taxonomy (NCBI): domain Bacteria; kingdom Bacillati; phylum Actinomycetota; class Actinomycetes; order Micromonosporales; family Micromonosporaceae; genus Micromonospora; species Micromonospora sp. CPCC 206061. The sequence goes on along the minus strand of NZ_JBAKHX010000014.1, from coordinate 58,321 downwards.
GTCGAGAAGGCCACCGGCGGCGCCAAGGCGACCATCGGCACGAGCGGAAACACCATCGAGACCGGCCGCACCTACCAGATCAAGATCACGGTGAACGGGCGGGCCATCACGACGTACCTCGACGGCGTGAAGGTCAACGACGTGTACGACAACCTCGGCACCGTCGAGCCGCTCTACCAGGTGGTCACCCGCGACGACAACGGTGACACGGTGCTCAAGGTGGTCAACGCCCGCGACACCGCCGCCCGCACCGCGGTGCGCCTCGACGGTGCGACCGTTGGCTCGACGGCCAAGGTGACGTCGTACACGGCGTCATCCCCGTCCGACATGAACACCCTGCACGAGCCGACGAAGGCGGTACCGGTGACGTTCCGCCAGGGCGGCCTGGGCAGTTCGTTCGAGTACGACTTCCCAGCCCAGTCCGTAACCTTCATCCGCCTGTCCCAGTAGTTCGGGGGCCCGCCGATCAAGGGCGAACGCACGTGGTTGGATCTCTTTTCCGCGTGCATTTGCCCTTGATCGATGTGATTGCCCTTGATCGGCGGGCGAGACGCCGCCATCGCCCCGCAGGGCCGCGTCGACAGGGCGTAGATCTAGACGAGAGCAGGAAGTGGCTGTCAGATTCATGGATTTCGAGCTGCCGCGACGCCCGTTGTGCTCAATGCCGCTGCTCCCGCAGCCTCACCCTCCGCGTCCCCACACCCCACCCCCGCCATAAAAGATCAGGGCGCCCCCCAGGTCGCGCTAACGACTTGAGGGACGCCCTGATCACGGAGAGGGCGCGGCGGGAATGGCCGCCGATACCAGGCAGCCCGGGCATCGCCCGGGATTGATCGTGAATCGCGGAGGGTGCGGCTGCGGGAGCAGCGGTCTGTGCCGCGACGGACGCCGCGGCAGCCCAAAACTCGATCCTGATCCTGACGCGGACCTGGCGGCGTTACGACAAGTTCGCGGATATTGCGCCCTCAAGGCCGTGCGGAGCGCGCGATTTCCCCGAAACTGCGGCATCCCACGCCGCGTGGCCGGCCGACGTGACCCGCGCGGCGGGATGCGGTCAAAGGCCGCCGCGAAGGCCCGCCGATCAAGGGCAATCGCATGGATCAAGGGCGAATGCACGCGGAAAAGAGATCCAACCACGTGCATTCGCCCTTGATCGAGGCAAGGAGGGCGCCGCGCCGAGAAGCGTTACTCGCCGCCGAAGTCTTCGCCGCCGCCCTCGAACATTCCTTCCATGGCCTCGCCCAGCACCATGCCGCCCAGCAGGCCCGCGCCCGCCCCGGCGATCGCCCCGCCGACGCCGATCCCCCGGCCGTGCCCCTTACCGTGCCCGCCGCCGTGACCGTACGACGCGCGGAAGCTGGAGTACCGCTCGGTGGCCTGCCGAACCCAGCCGTCGACGACCGCGGCCCAGTCGGTCTGGTCCACCGTCGCGTGCTCGACCCGGAACCGGCCGAACGCGTCTTGCCCGCCCGTGAAGAACCCGCCACGCTTGTCGAACTCCAGCACCACGTCGACACCCTGCGCGTCCGCCACGAAGGTCAGCTCGACCTCGTTGATGCTGCCCGCGTACTGCTGCGCCGGCCAGAACTCGATCTCCTGGTAGAACGGCAGCGTCTGGTTCAGCCCCCGGATCCGCCCGCGCTCCAGGTCGGCGCTCTTGAAGCGGAAACCCAGCCCGGTGAACGCGTCGAGGATGCGCTCCTGCGCGGGCAGCGGGTGCACGTGCACCGGGTCGAGGTCACCCTTGTCGACCGCGCGCGCTACGGCGAGCTCGGTGCGCAGGCCCATGGTCATGCCGTGCAGGCGCTGGCCGTACACGTCGGTGACCGGCGTCTCCCACGGCACCGGGAACGTGAACGGGATCTCCTTGCGCTCGCCCTTCTTCAGCGGGAACCGCCCCGCCACCGCGATCCGGTGGAACTCCACCGTCGCGTCGTAGTTGGCGTCGCCGCTCTCCACCTCGACCCGCGTGACCAGCCCGAGCGCGACCTGCTCGATCTCGACGTCATGGTCACCGCCCAGGATGTGCACCTGACCTTCGAGGGTCAGGCCTGGCCGGGTGTTGGGGTTGGACAGCACGGTGTCGACCGATGGGCCGCCCACCCCGAAGGCGGCCCGCAGCTTCTTGAAAACCATCCGGTTGCTCCTATCGCATCCGCCGGCCCCGCGGGACGGCATCTGTTTCGTCGTCGAACTCGCCGATGACCTCTTCGAGCAGGTCTTCCAGGGCGACGAAGCCGACCGTCGTGGCGTCGTCGCCGACCAGCGCCAACTGCGCACGCTCGGCGCGCATCGACGCGACCGCGTCCATCACGTTGGCGGTACGCGGCAGCGTGAACGGTGCCGTCATCAGGTCGGCCGCGGTCGCGGGCCGACCCTGCGTGGTGGCCCGGACGACGTCGCGCACATGCACGAGACCAACGTACGTGCCGTTCGCTACCGCCAGCCGCGACCGGCCGCAGGAGCGGGACACCGCCTCGATCCGCTCGGCGCTGTCGCCCGCCGACACGGTCACAAGCTGGTCGATCGGCGTCATCACGTCAGCGACCGTCGTGCGCTGGAGCTGAAGCATGCTCGACAGCAGCTCCTCCTGGTCAGCCGCCAGCGTGCCGTGCTCGCGCGACTGCTCCAGCAGGATCCGCAGCTCCTCCCGGCCGTGCACCTCCGACAGCCGGTCCTGCGGCTCGACCTTGGCAAGCCGGAGCACGCCGTTGGCCAGCCCGTTGAAGATCGCCAGCACCGGCCGGGTCGCCCGGGTGAACGCCCGGAACGGCAGCGCCAGCAGCACCGCCGAGCGCTCCGGGTCGGTGATCGCCCACGACTTCGGCGCCATCTCGCCGACCACCAGGTGCAGGAAGCCCACCACCAGCAGCGCCACCAGGAACGCGATCACGTGGCTGGCCGCGTCGGGCAGGCCGACCGCGTGCAGGCCCGGGCCGAGCAGCGACTCGATCGCCGGCTCGGCGAGCGCGCCGAGCCCCAGCGTGCACAGCGTGATGCCGAGCTGCGCGCCGGCCAGCATCAGGGACAGCTCGCGACTGCCCGCAAGCGCCGCTCGGGCCGCGCGGCCACCGCTGGCGGCGGCCTGCTCCAACCGGTACCGCTTGCTGCCCACCAGCGCGAACTCGGCCGCCACGAAGAAGCCGTTGAGCGCCAGCAGCGCCGCGGAGAGCACCAGCGCGAGGGGGGTGCTCATGCCAGTACCTCCAGCCGCACCGATTCGGGCACCCGCCGGCCCACCGACTCGACCCGCACGACGACGGCGCCCTCCGGCAGCCCGATCTCGACCCGGTCGCCGACCGCCGGCACCCGGCCGAGCTCGCGCATTACCAGGCCCGACACTGTGTCGTACTCCGGCGCGAGCGGCAGCGCGATGCCCGTGAAATCAGCGACCTCGTCGATCCGCCAGCGCGCCGGCACGAGCCACGCGCCGTCCGCTAGGCGCGTCGGCGCCGGCTCCGGGTGGTCGTCCTCGTCACGGATCGGACCCACCAGCTCTTCGGCGACGTCTTCCAGGGTCACCACGCCGGCGAAGCCGCCATACTCATCCACCACGCACGCGAGCTGACGATGCCCGGCTCGCAGCCGGTCGAGCACCGCCGGCAGCGGCAGCGTCTCCGGCACCAGCATAGGGGGTACCGCCAGCACGGTCACCGGCGTCGTCTGGCGCTCGGCGGGCGGCACCTCCATGACGTCGGAGATGCCCACCACGCCCACCACGTCGTCGACGCCGTCGTCGCCCAGCACCGGGAACCGCGAGTTTCCGGTCTCCAGCAGGTCGACCACTTTCGACACCGGCTCGCTGGCACGGATCGTGTGCACGTCGACGCGGGGCACCATCGCCTCACCGGCGGTGAGGCGGCGGAAGTCCAGGCCGCGGTCGAGCAGGATCGAGGTCTGTGCGTCGAGGTGTCCCTGTGCGCGCGCGTCCGAGATGATCTGCGTGAGGTCTTCGGCGGTGGCGCCGGTGGGCAGCTCCTCGATCGGCTCGACACCGACCCGGCGCAGCAGCCGCGCGGCCGCCAGGTCGAAGATCCGGATCACCGGGCCGAATATCGCCAGGTAGATGAGGGTCGACCGGCTGAGCGCGCGGGCAAGCGGCACCGCGCGGGCGATCGCGTAGTTCTTGGGAGCCAGTTCGCCGAGCACCATCTGGATGCCGGTCGACAGGAGCAGCACCAGCACCAGCGAGATGGGCAGGCTGACGGACTGCGGCACGCCAGCGGTACCCAATAGGTCTGCCAGGCCCTTGCCCACGAACGGCTCGGCCACGTACCCGACCAGCAGGACCGTCACGGTGATGCCGAGCTGTGCGCCCGACAGCATGAACGAGAGCCGGCCGGTGACCTTCAGGGCACGCCGCGCAGCGGCGTCGCCATGGTCGGCCATGCGGCGCAAGGCGCCGCGGTCGACGGCGACGTAACCGAACTCCTGCGCGACGAAGTAGCCCGTGGCGGCGGTGAGCAGCAGGATGAGTAGCAGGCCGATCGTGATCAACACGATGGGCTCGCGGAGGAGGAGCGCCGGGCGTCACCCGGCTCGGTACTACTGCCCTCCTGGGCAGTGGCCTCGATCATGGCCACGATTCTATCGGCGGACCCTGTACGTTCGCTGTGAGGGTTCACGCACCGGCGAGCTGTACGACCAGGTCATCCCGGCCGAGCGAGCGCGCGATCTCGTTGACCACGCGAAGATCCGCGACCAGCGACCGGCGCAGCATCAGGTAGTGCACGGCGGCGCGCACGCGGGCCCGGTCGACCGCGCTGGCCCGGGTGGTACTCACAATCAGTTCGCGCAGGCTGCCGGCCAGCCGCTCCGCGACCGTCATGTCGGCTCCCCCCGACAGTCGCATCAGAGCTAGCTGGCTGTCGACCTGCCTGACCAGCACATCGGTGTCATGCTCGAGAACGTTCGTCACAGGCCGTCACCCCTCCACTACAGCGCTGTGTCCCGGCGAAGCTACCCGACCCGGTCCATTACCGGCAAGCCAGTAAGTCTTCTCTTTTGCCACAGCAGCCACTCTGGTCACGCGCGGTGGCGTTTGTGTCGTACCTGGTAGGCAAGATTGGACACATGGCTGAGGTGCTGGCGCAGTTCGGACGGGCGACGCGGGAGTGGTTCCGCGCTGCCTTCGCGGCGCCTACCAACGCGCAGGCCGGTGCCTGGCGCGCGATCGGCGCTGGCCGCAACGCCCTGGTCGTGGCGCCCACCGGCTCCGGCAAGACGCTGGCCGCGTTCCTCTGGTCGCTCGACCGGCTGGCCCGCGAGCCCGCGCCGGCCGACCCCAAGCACCGCTGCCGGGTGCTCTACGTCAGCCCGCTCAAGGCGCTGGCCGTCGACGTCGAGCGCAACCTGCGAGCCCCTCTCACCGGCATCCGGCACGCCGCCTCCCGGCTGGGTGTCCCGCAGCCCGACATCACGGTGGGTATGCGCACCGGTGACACCCCGGCCGACGAGCGCCGCAGCTTCGCCCGCACCCCGCCCGACATCCTGATCACCACGCCCGAGTCGCTGTTCCTGCTGCTCACCTCGGCCGCCCGCGAGTCGCTGGCCGGTGTCGAGACGGTGATCATCGACGAGGTGCACGCGGTCGCGGCCACCAAGCGCGGCGCCCACCTCGCGCTCTCGCTGGAGCGGCTCGATGCGCTGCTGCCCCGGCCCGCCCAGCGCATCGGGCTATCCGCGACCGTGCGGCCGATCGACGAGGTGGCCCGGTTTCTCGGCGGCGCGCACCCGGTCGAGGTCGTGCAGCCGCCAGCGGCCAAGACCATCGAGGTCGAGGTCCAGGTGCCGGTCGAAGACATGACCCGCCTGGACGAGATCGAGGATCCCGGTGAGGAGGGCTCACGGCGGCCGTCGATCTGGCCCGCGGTCGAGGAGCGGGTGTTCGAGCTGATCGGGCAGCACCGCTCGACGATCGTCTTCACCAACTCGCGGCGCGGCGCCGAGCGCCTCTGCGCCCGCCTCAACGAGATCGCGACCGAACAGCACGAGATCGGCACGCTGCCGGCCGAGATCATGGCGCAGTCGGGCGCCGCCGCCGGGGCGCCGCCGGTCATCGCGCGCGCCCACCACGGCAGCGTCTCCCGCGAGGAGCGCAAACACATCGAAGAGGCGCTCAAGTCCGGCCAGCTCCCAGCCGTGGTCGCCACCTCCAGCCTGGAGCTGGGCATCGACATGGGCGCGGTCGACCTGGTCGTGCAGATCGAGGCGCCGCCGAGCGTGGCCGCCGGCCTCCAGCGCGTCGGCCGCGCCGGCCACCAGGTCGGCGCCGTCTCGCGGGGCGTGGTCTTTCCCAAGCACCGGGGCGACCTGGTCTCCTGTGCGGTCGTCGCCGAGCGCATGACCAGCGGCGCGATCGAAGAGCTGCGCTACCCGCGCAACCCGCTCGACGTGCTGGCCCAGCAGATCATCGCGATGGTGGCGCTCGACCAGTGGCGGGTCGCCGAGATGGCCGAGCTGGTCCGGCGGGCAGCGCCGTTCGCCGAGCTGCCCGACTCGGCGCTGCACGCCGTGCTCGACATGCTCTCCGGGCGCTACCCGTCGACCGCGTTCGCCGAGCTGCGCCCCCGCCTGGTCTGGGATCGGGCCGCCGACGTGCTCACCGGACGGCCCGGTGCGCAACGGCTGGCGGTCACCAGCGGCGGCACGATCCCCGACCGCGGCCTCTTCGGCGTGTTCCTGGCCGGTGCCGAGCGGGCGGCCCGGGTCGGCGAGCTCGACGAAGAGATGGTCTACGAGTCGCGCGTCGGTGACGTGTTCCTGCTCGGCTCGACATCGTGGCGGATCGAAGACATCACCCCCGACCGGGTTCTCGTCTCCCCCGCGCCGGGAGCTGCGGCGCGGATGCCGTTCTGGAAGGGCGACCAGCTCGGGCGGCCGGTCGAGCTGGGCCGGGCGATCGGCGCGCGGCTACGCACCCTCGTCAAAGACGACGACGAGAACGCCGTGGCGGCGCTGCGCGGCGGCGGGCTCGACGAGTGGGCCGCCGGCAATCTGATGGCCTACCTGCGCGAGCAGCGCGAGGCCACCCGCTCCCTGCCCGACGACCGCACGGTGGTGGTCGAGCGCTTCCGCGACGAGCTGGGCGACTGGCGCATGGCCGTCCACTGTGTCCTCGGTGCCAAGGTCAACGGCCCGTGGGCGTTGGCGATCGGGCAGCGGCTCGCTGAGCGATACGGCGTCGACGCCCAGGTGATGCCCTCCGACGACGGCATCGTGGTGCGGCTCCCCGACACCGCCGACGAGCCGCCGGGCGCCGAGCTGGTCGCGTTCGACCCCGAGGAGATCACCCAGCTCGTCGAGGAGGCGGTGGGTGGGTCCGCCCTGTTCGCGTCCCGGTTCCGCGAGTGCGCGGCCCGGGCGCTGCTCCTGCCCCGCCGCGACCCGCGGCGCCGCCAGCCGCTGTGGCAGCAGCGTCAACGGGCCGCCCAACTGCTCGACGTTGCCAAGGAGTACGGCGACTTCCCCATCACGCTCGAAGCCGCCCGCGAGTGCCTGCAGGACGTGTTCGATGTGCCCGGGCTGGCTGGGCTCATGCGCGACCTGGGCGGGCGCAAGGTGCGGCTGGTCGAGGTCGAGAGTCAAAAGCCGTCGCCGTTCGCCCGGTCGCTGCTGTTCGGATACGTGGGCGCCTTCCTGTACGAGGGTGACGCGCCGCTGGCCGAGCGCCGGGCGGCCGCCTTGGCACTCGACTCCACGCTCCTCGGCGAGCTGCTGGGCCGCGTAGACCTGCGGGAGCTGCTCGACCCGGCGGTGGTCGGCGCGACCGAGCGGCAGTTGCAGTGGCTCACCGAGGAGCGCCGCCCCCGCGACGCCGAAGACGTGGCCGAGTTGCTGCGGTTGCTCGGCGACCTGTCCGACGCCGAGCTGTCCGCGCGCGGCGCCGCACTCGACTGGTTGTCCACATTGGAATCAGCTCGCCGCGCTCTCAAGGTGCGCATCGCCGGGGAGCAGCGGTGGATCGCGATCGAAGACGCCGGCCGCTACCGCGACGCGCTCGGCGTCGCACTGCCCGTGGGCGTGGCCCAGGCATACGTCGAGCCCGTCCCCGACCCGCTCGGCGACCTGGTCTCCCGATACGCGCGCACCCACGGGCCTTTCACGGCGGCTACCTGCGCGGCCCGGTTCGGGCTGGGCGTCTTCGTGGTCGAGCAGGCCCTGCGCCGGCTCGGTGGCACGGGTCGCGTGGTCTCCGGCGAGTTCTCGCCCGACGGGGCCGGCCTGGAGTGGTGCGACGCCGAGGTGCTGCGGCTGCTGCGTCGCCGGTCGCTCGCCGCGCTGCGCCGCGAGATCGAGCCCGTGCCTCCCCGCGCGCTCGCCACGTTCCTGCCCCGCTGGCAGTCGGTCGGCACGTCCGCGCGCGGGATCGAGGCGCTCGCCGCCGCCGTCGAGCAACTGCAGGGCGCGGCCGTGCCGGCGTCCGCCCTCGAACGACTCGTCCTGACCGCACGGGTCGCCGACTACTCCCCCGCATACCTCGACGAGCTGTGCGCCAGCGGTGAGGTGCTGTGGGCGGGCGCTGGCTCGATCCCGGGCGGCGACGGCTGGGTCACGCTCGCATACGCCGACGCCGCCCCGCTGCTCCTGCCGCCACCCGACGAGTCGCTGGTGCTCACCCCGCTGCACCAGGCGGTGCTCGACACGCTGGCAGGCGGTCAGGCGCTGTTCTTCCGCGCGCTCTCAGACCGTGTCGGCTCCACAGACGACTCGACCCTGGTGTCAACGGTGTGGGATCTGGTCTGGGCCGGCTGGCTCACCAACGACACGCTCGCGCCCCTGCGGGCGGCACTCGGCGGTGGCGGGGCCCACCGCGCCAAGCCGGCCGCCACCCGCACCCGATACCGCCGGCCGGGCCGCGTCGCCATGCCCACCCGCACCGGCCCACCCACCATGGCCGGACGCTGGTCACTGCTTCCCGAGCGCGACACCGATCCCACCCATCGGGCCGCCGCGCTCGCCGACACCCTGCTCGAACGGCACGGCGTCGTCACCCGTGGCGCGGTGGCCGCCGAGGGCGCGCCGGGCGGCTTCGCGGCCGTCTACCCCGTGCTGGCGGCCCTGGAAGAGCGCGGCTCGGCCCGTCGCGGCTACTTCGTCGAAGGGCTGGGCGCGGCACAGTTCGCCGTGCCAGGCGCTGTCGACCGCCTGCGCGCGCTCGCCGACGACCATCGCGGCTCCGCCACCGCCCTCGTACTGGCCGCCACCGACCCAGCCAACCCGTACGGCGCCGCCCTGCCCTGGCCCGACCGCGTGCTCGCCCAAGAGGGCGCCGGCCACCGCCCGGGCCGCAAAGCGGGTGCACTGGTCGCGTTGATCGGCGGCGAACTGGCCCTGTACGTCGAACGCGGCGGCCGCACATTGCTGTCCTTTGTAGACGACGGCGACGCGCTGGCGTCGGCCGCGAAGGCCTTGGCCGACGCGGTCCACTCGGGCGCACTGGGCGCACTGTCCGTAGAGCGCGCCGACGGCGAAGCCGTCCACACCTCCCCACTGCGCGACGCCTTGACCGCGGCCGGCTTCCGCGCAACCCCCCGCGGCCTCCGCCTACGCGGCTAACCCACCCGCCGCCCCCGCACACCACCCCCACCCGGGGCGCCCGCGCACCACCCCCACGCGAGGCGCCCGCGCACCACCCCCACGCGAGGCGCGCACCGCGCCCGCGCACCGCGCGCGGCCGCGCTTCTCCCGTCGATCAAGGGCAAACGCACGTGCTTCGATCTCTTTTCCGCGTGCATTCGCCCTTGATCGACGCAGATCTCCTTGATCGAAGTCGCCCAGGGGCTCGCGCACATGCCCCGGCCGGGCCGCGATCAAAGGAGACCACGCTGCGCGAAAAGCGCGCGGTCGCTCAGCGCCGGTCTCGCGCAACCGCACCACGGGCCGCATCGGGCAATCTTGGGACTCCACCGTCGCCCTAGCGACAGTCGCCCTGGTGACGGGTGGAGCCCCAAGACCGGACGCCATCGGCGTCCGTGGCGAATTGCTGCCCTACAGGGGCGGCAATCCTCCGCGATCCATAGCCAGCGGCCGGCACGGCCGGCCCCGCCACACCGCGGCCGTGCCAGCGCCACGGCCGTCAGGCTCGCACGCCGGGCCGACGGCACCGGCGGCGCCCTAGGCCCGCCGGACCCGCAGTGGGTGGCGTCGCCGCGCGCACAGATCAAGGGAGATCGCATCGATCAAGGGCAAACGCACGTGGATTTGAGATCAAACCACGTGCGTTTGCCCTTGATCGGCGGGGAAGCCGCGGGCCGCGCGGAGCGCGCGCTCCGCGCGGGAAGCGCGGAGCGCGCGGGAAGCGCGGAGCGCGGGATGGGAGGGTTACGGGAGGTGGGGGGCTACCTCGGACGCGATGAGGTCGAGGTGGTCGAGGTCGGACAGGTCGAGGATCTGAAGGAAGAAGCGAGAGGCGCCCAGCTCGGCGTACCGGCCGATCTGGTCGACGACCTGGTCGGGCGTACCGAAGATCGGGGGCTCCTTGCCGATCTTCTCGGCACGGGCGCGCGCCTCCGCGGCAGTTCGTCCACATGCGACGGTCTGCGCGACGGACAGCACCATCGGCTGCTCGCGGCCTTCGCTCTCGCACGCGGCACGCACCCGCTCGTACGCCTGCGCGGTCACGTCGACGGGCCGGAACGCCACGTTGTACTCGTCGGCGTACTTGGCGGCCAGGGCAGGCGTGCGCTTGGGGCCGACTCCGCCCACGATGACCGGCGGACCCGGGATCTGGGTGGGCTTCGGCAGCGCTGGACAGTCGTACAGGTCGTAGTGGCCACCGCGGAAGCTGAACGTCTCGCCCGACGGGGTGCCCCACAGGCCCTTGATGATCGCCAACTGCTCAGAGAGCTTGTCGAACCGTTCGCTGATGGGCGGGAACGGGATGCCGTAGGCGGTGTGCTCCGGCTCGTACCAGCCGGCGCCGAGCCCCAGCTCGACTCGGCCGCCGCTCATCTGGTCGACCTGCGCGACGCTGATCGCGAGCGGCCCGGGCAGCCGAAACGTCGCCGAGCTGACGAGCGTGCCGAGCCGGATGCGGCTGGTCTGCACGGCGAGCGCGCCCAGCGTCACCCACGCGTCGGTGGGGCCGGGCCCGCCGTCCTCGCCCATGATGGTCAGGTAGTGGTCGGACCTGAAGAATCCGTCGAACCCGCACTCCTCGGTGCGCAGCGCCACCTTGAGCTGGTCGTCGTAGGTGGCGCCTTCCTGGGGTTCCGTAAAAACACACAGCCGCATGTGATCACCCTAGCCCGCCCGGTCGGACACGAGCAGCGATCGACCGCTAACGTTCTGGCATGACCGGTTACGACTGGATCAGCTTCACTACTGACTACGGGCTCTCCGACGGGTTCGTTGCCGCATGTCACGGTGTGGTGGCACGGCTTGCGCCGCAGGTACGCGTCATTGATGTCACGCACTCGGTCGCGCCCGGCGACGTGCCTCGCGGGGCCGCCGTGCTCGCCCAGACGGTGCCGCATCTGCCGCCGGCGGTACACGTGGCTGTTGTCGATCCTGGTGTTGGCACGGCCCGGCGGGGCATCGCGGCGAGCACCCCCGGTGGCCTGCTCGTGGGCCCCGACAACGGCCTGCTGCCATGGGCGGCGGACGCGCTCGGCGGCCTCGAGGCCGTTGTCGAGCTGGTGAATCCGGAGTGGTTCGCGCCCGACGTGTCCCGCACGTTCCACGGCCGCGATGTCTTCGCGCCGGTGGCCGCGCGCCTCGCGCGCGGCGCGCCGCTCACCGACGCCGGGCCGCCGGTCGACGCGACGGGGCTCGTGCGGCTGCCCGACCCGGTGGTCGCGGTCGGCGACGGCTGGTTGGAGGCGGAGGTGCTGACCATCGACCGGTTCGGCAACGTGCAGCTCGCCGCGCCGGGCGAGGCGCTCGACGGCCTCGGGCCGACGCTGCGCGTCGGTGGGGTCCGCGCCCTGCGCGGTGGCACGTTCGCCGAGGCCGCCCCCGGCGGTTTGATCGTGTACGTGGACTCGGCCGGCCGGGCGGCGGTGGCGGTCAACGGTGGTCGCGCCGCGGTCGTGCTCTCGGTGACACCGGGTGACGTGGTGCGGGTCAACTCGTCTGGGTGAGCCGGTGGTGCACCCAGACGTTCGGCTCGACGTAGACGGCCGTGTCCTGGGCGACGTCGCAGTGCACCGGGCTGAGGGCCTGCGGCACGCGCACCGCGCCGCTGGTGTCGAACGGCAGCCCGGTCCACTCGCGCCACCGCTCCAGGCGCGCCGGGATGACCATGCTGGTGTGCGCGACGTTGACGATGCGGCCGCCGGCGCGCACGTGCACGCGCAGCCACGGGTCGACCGGCAGCCCGTCGTCGCGGGTCCACGCGGCGTACTCGTCGATCGGCATGTCCGGGTGCAGGTGCTTGCCGTTGGGACGCACCGGGGCGATCAGGTCGTCGAAGCCGCGCTTGGCGGCGTTGTCACGCATCGCGGTGAGCATCCGCCCCGACATGCCCGTGCCCCGCAGGTCGGGCCGGATGAGGATCTCCAGCGCTGACACGATCGTGGGCTGCCCGCCGCCCAGCCGGTCGTACGCGGACGCCCTGACCACCCAGTCCCACCCGCCGTCGGGCAGCCCGTCGTCGGGGTCGCCGTCCCAGGAGATCGGCACCGAGTGCGCCTTCGCCACCGGTTGACCGGTGGCGCGGTCGACCGCGATGAGCACGAACTCTGGGTACGCGGACACGTGGTAGCCGTAGTAGAACCACGCGGTCGGGTCGTTCGTCATGAACGGCGGCCAGAACCCGTCGAGCTGACCCAGCATCGGCGCCCAGTCCGGCCGCTCGGCGACCGTGGCGATCTCCACGTCCATGTACGCCATTCTGTTTCATCGCCCGGTGGTAGGGCGAGTTCGGTATGCATCCACGCATGCCAGTCAATCGATATGGTCGGAGCACCCCAATCCCCCCGGGAAAGGACGGCGACCATGAAATCGCTCCGGCTGCTCCTCGTCTTCGGCCTCGCGGCCATCGGCATAGCCGTGCCGAACGCCGCCAGCGCCGACGTCGGCCCGTACGTCGTGAACGGGCGGCCCGCCACCGAAAACTACTCGTTCATGGTGTACGTGTCGGGCTGCACAGGTTCGCTGATCAAGGCCAACTGGGCGGTCACCGCCAAGCACTGCCCCACGCCCAGCTCGGTGCGCGTCGGCAGCGTCAACCGCACCAGCGGCGGCACCGTGATCGGCGTGACCCGTGCGGTCAACAACCCGAGCATCGACGTCAAGCTGCTCCAGCTGTCGGGCTCCGTCAGCCACGCGCCGGCGCCCATCCCGACCTCGTCCGGGGCGGTCGGCACCGCCACGCGGATCATCGGATGGGGACTGACCTGCCCGAACCGTGGGTGTGGGCCCGCGCCAACCGTCGCCAACGAGCTCGACACGTCAATCGTCGCGGACAGCCGGTGCATCGGCATCAACGGCCCGGGCGAGATCTGCACCAACAACACCAACGGCAACGCCGGCGCCTGCTACGGCGACTCGGGCGGGCCGCAGGTGCGGATGATCAACGGACGCTGGAACCTCATCGGCGCCACCAGCCGCGCCGGCAACAACAACGCCACGTGCGCGACCGGCCCGTCCATCTACGGCGACCTGCCGTCGATCCGCTCCTGGATCAACACCCAGGTAGGCGGCCTGCCCGCGTAACGGACCCTCCACGCTCATATCCTCCCTTGCTAGCGGGAGGATATGAGCGTGCCGGAAGGGGACACGGTTTGGAACACGGCGCGAGGGCTGCACCGGGCGCTCGCCGGCCGCCAGCTCACCGCGTCGGACTTCCGGGTGCCCCAGCTCGCCACCACCAGCCTGGTCGGCTGGACCGTCCTTGAGTCCCGCAGCCGGGGCAAGCACCTCCTGCTGCGGGTCCGCGACCAGGTCGGCTCGCGGCACCTCACTCTGCACTCGCACCTGCGCATGGACGGGGCATGGCGGACGTACGCGCCGGGCGAGCGCTGGGCCGCCCGCCCGGCTCACCTGATCCGGGCGGTCCTGCGCACAGCCGACGCCGTCGCGGTCGGCTACCACCTACACGAGCTGGCGCTGGTGCCCACCGCCGAGGAGGAGAAGCTCGTCGGTCACCTCGGCCCCGACCTGCTGGGCGCCGACTGGGATCCCACCGAGGCGGCCAGGCGTCTGGTGCGCCAGCCCGGCTCGACCATCGCCGAGGCGCTGCTCGACCAGCGCAACCTGGCCGGCATCGGCAACCTGTACAAATGCGAGGTCCTCTTCCTGCGCGGCATCGAGCCGTGGACCGCGGTCCGCGACGTGCCTGACCTGCCGGGGCTGGTGACGCTCGCGCAGCGGATGCTCGCGTCCAACCGCGGCCGCTGGCTCCAGACCACGACGGGGTCGCTGCGCAAGGCGGAGGCCAACTATGTGTACGGCCGGCGCGGCCAGCCGTGCCGGCGGTGCCGCACGCTGATCAAGATGCGCGAGCAGGGCGAGCGGATCACGTACTGGTGTCCGCGTTGCCAGCCGCCTCGACCAGTGCGGTAACCACGTCGGGCGGGGCGTGCCGGCGGGCAGGAGCCGGTACAGCACGCGGAGGTCGTCGACCGCCTGCTCGACCGTCCAGCCGGCTGCCGCGCGCTCCCGGCCCAGTTGGGCCGCCGGCGGCTCGGGCGCCCGCCCCTGCACGATCGCCCTGGTCAGCGCGTCCACCGCCGGTGTCCACCAGTCGTGCGGTGCCGTGTACCCGATCTCCTGGCCTCCGGCGCGCCACGCCTCGCGCAGCGTCACCGCGTCCGTGCGGTAGCGGTAGCTGGTCCTAGCCCGCCGTTCGGGCGCCTTTGCCGACAGCCACCGGCGACGACGCCTGGCTCCTAGGCCCCATGGCCCTGCTGACCGCTGCCTGACCCGCCGCCGGTGGGCGGTCAGGCGGGGGCGGGGCCGGGGTGAGGGGTGCGGGGGGTGCTGTCGCGGAGCTCGGCCAACCCGGCCGCCACCCCGCGGAGCAGATCGCTCGCCTCGGTGAGCCGGGTCACCGACGGGTCTTCGGTGACCATCCGGCCGTCTTCCGCGACGTAGCTCGCCGCGGCAGCGACCAGCCGCTCGTACGCCGTCACTCCGCTGTCGAGCTGCCCCACCAGCGTCGAGTGCGCGTCTTCCAGCGCGGGCCGGGTGTCGGGTGGCGCGAACCGCAGCGCCTTTTCCACACCGGCCACCCGGTGCGCGAGGTCACGCAGCGAACGCTCGGCGACTGCCGCCTCAAGCACCGCCGGCTCGCCGGGACCGGTGAGGCGTGCGGCGAGCCCGGTCAGGGTCATCGACGCCCGGTCGAGGCGCGCCCACGGGCCGGCCGCCCCAGAGCCGCGCAGCGCGAACCGGGCCTGCTGCCGCCGTACCTCCTCGACGGCGGTGCGACCAATTGGCAGCCGCTGGACGGCGTTGACCAGGCGTTGGCGGGCCTGCTCGCCGGCCAGGGCCGGGTCGGGCGGCGGCGGGGCCGGCTGGGCGGCGAGGGCGCGCAGATCGGCCCAGCGCCACCCGGCCAGGGCGATGGAACCGCCCGCGGCGGCTGCCCAGAAGGCGTCGGCGAGCCCCAGCCCCGCGTACGGGGTGAGGACGATGGCCGCGCCGCCGAGGCCGCCGGCGAACACGCTCCAGCGGCGGGCCGATCGGCGCAACCGCTTCAACCGCCGGAAGTACCGGGTCCGGGCATCTGCCATCTCGTCCTCCCCGTTGCTGGTCAGCCTGCGGCGCTGGTGTCTCCGGTGCTCTTGTCGCGGCCCAGGCTGGCGCGGATCTCGTCGAGGCGGGCCACCCCGGCCGTGTCGGCGGCGCTGGCGGCCGGCTCGACGGCGGGCTGCTCCGGCTTGGCGGCCAGCTTGTCGCCGGACATGCTGGCCCGGATCTGCTCCAGCCGGGACGTGCCAGCCATGTCGAGCGTCGACTTCTGGATCTCCAGCATGCGCCCCTCGACGGAGTTGCCGGCCAGCTCGGCGCGGCCCATCGCGTTGGCGTACCGGCGCTCGATCTTCTCGCGCACCTCGTCGAGGGACGGGGTGTTGCCGGGCGCGGCCAGCGACGACATGGACTCCAGCGAGCGGGCCACGCTCTCCTGCATCTTGGCCTGCTCGAGCTGGCTGAGCAGCTTGGTGCGCTCGGCCAGCTTCTGCTGGAGGACCATCGAGTTGTTTTCGACGGCCCGGCGTGCCTGGGCGGCGGCGCCGAGGGCCTGGTCGTGCAGCGACTTGAGGTCTTCCATCGACTGCTCGGCCGCGACGAGCTGGGTGGCGAGCGTCTGCGCCGTCTGCTCGTACTTTCCAGCCTCTGCCTCGTCACCGCTGGCCCGTGCCTTGTCGGCGAGCACGAGCGCCTGCCTGGCCATGGACTGGAGCCGCTCGACCTCGGACATCTGGCGGGACAGCTTCATCTCGAGCTGGCGCTGGTTGCCGATCACGGCGGCGGCCTGCTGCACGAGGGCCTGGTGCTGGCGCTGGGCATCTTCGATGGCCTGCTGGATCTGCACCTTGGGATCGGCGTACTCATCTATCTTGGCGCCGAACAACGCCATCATGTAGCGCCAGCCCTTGACGAACGGGTTCGCCATCTCCGCGGTATCCCCTCAGTGTGATCGCTCTTTGTGGCCGGCGCCGGGCAGCAACCCGGGCGACGGCGCGGCAGATCCCCATCGTCCCAGCCCGACGCCAACCCGTCATGCGACCTCAGGGGGATATCCGGGTTTCGGCCGTCTCATCGAGAACCCTACGCGCACGCGCGGCCCCCAGCCACCCTTTGTCGATCAAGGGCAACCGCATGGATCAAGGGCAAAAACACGTGGAAAGAGATCCAACCACGTGCGTTTGCCCTTGATCGACGGAAAGCGGGCGGCGGTGTGGCGTTACGCGGCGCAGACGACGTCGCGGTCGCGTTGGACGGGGCGCATGGCGCGGGTGGCGCGCAGGGTGGCCTTGAGGGGGGTCTCCTGACGAACCGACACAGACACCGAGCCGTCGGCGGTGACCCGGCGCATGGACGCCTCTGGCGCCATCGCCCGCCCAGCGTCGGCCTGTGCCGGGATCGACGCCGGCTCGGCCGCGGCCCGCCGGTCGTCGCGCACCGGGACCAGGACGCCGTCCATCTCCTCGGCCAGCGCGAGCGTGTCGCTCACCTCACGCAGCAGCTCTGAGAGCTGGGCGCCGAGCGCGTCACAAATCGCTGAGAGCAGCTCGCTGGAGGCCTCTTTCTGGCCTCGCTCGATCTCGGACAGGTAGCCGAGGCTCACATTCGCCGCGGTGGACACCTCGCGCAGGGTGCGATGCTGACCCTGCCGGCGCGCGCGTAATGCGTCGCCGATAACCCGACGTAGCAGGACCATCGCACCTCCCCCTGAACGCGGGCCGACCGGCGGCTGCCGGAGGCTTCCCGCAACCGTACCCGCTATCCGGCAGCACGACATCCCGCCGCGCTGCCGGTTCGCGCACAGCGTAGATCGCGCTCAGCGCACGCCAAGATGCTCGCCGAGAAGGGCCAGGGCGGCGTCGACCGCCGCCGCGCGGATCGCCGCCCGGTCGCCTGCCAAGGTCAACTTGCGGACCTCCGAAGAGCGGCCAGCCAACGCGACGTAGACCGTGCCTACCGGTACGCCGTGCTGGGGGTCGGGTCCGGCGACGCCCGTGGTGGATAGCCCCCAGTCGGCCCGGCACCGCTCGCGCCCACCCCGCGCCAGCGCCGCGGCCACGTCCGGATCGACCGGCCCGCGCTCGGCCAAAAGCTCCTCGGGTACGCCCGCCAGCGCCACCTTGAGATCGGTCGCGTACACCACGAGCCCGCCCCGGAACACCGCGCTCACTCCGGGCACGGTGACCAGCGTGGCGGCCAGTAGCCCGCCGGTGAGCGACTCGACGGCGGCGACGGTCTCGCGCCGCTCGATCAGCGCCCGGACCAGCGTGTCGACGGTCACGACGGGCTGGCGTCGCGGCGCAGGCGCAGCGCCCGGAGCGTGTAGTCGAGGCCGGTGACCACCGTCACCACCACGGCGGCTGCCATGATCCACGGCCCGACGGCGGCCACCCCCGGCGGGAACGGCCATAGGTACCAGCTGATCGCCAGGATCTGGAGCGTTGTCTTGACCTTGCCACCCCGGCTGGCGGCGATCACCCCGTATCGGATGACCCAGAAGCGCAGCGCCGTCACCCCGAACTCGCGCACCAGGATGACCACGGTCACCCACCACGACAGCCCGCCGTACCAGGACAGCAGCAGCAGCGCGGTGCCGGTGAGCGCCTTGTCGGCGATCGGGTCGGCCACCTTGCCGAACGCGGTCACCAGCCCGTATCGCCGGGCGATCCAGCCGTCGGCGAAGTCGGTGCCCGACGCGAACATGAACGTCAGGCACGCCGCGATCCGCCAGCCCTGGTGGACCATCTCGGATGCCAGCACCATGCCGACGAAGACCGGTACGAGCACGATCCGGAGGAGCGTCAACGCGTTGGCGGCATTGACAACAGGCACGGAAACGGCCGCCGCCCCCGGCTCGGTCATGCGCCGCCTCCCGCAGCCGCCACAAAGCGCAGGGAGCACAGCGGAGGCTTCGGGGCGCATGACCCGCGCGAGCGAAGGCGAGCGCCAGTTAGCGGAGTCATCCAGCCACCGCCGCCGACACCATCTCTACGGGGAGCGCGACCAGGTCGACGCCCTCGGTGGCGGTGACTGTGGCACGCACCAGGTCGCCGGGGCGCAGGGCGGCCAGGTCGACCCCGTCGCCCGCGACCAGCGTCGTGGAACCGTCGACCTCGGGCGCCTGGTGCGCGGCCCGCCCCTCGACCACTCCGTCTTCGAGAGTGTCGACGAGCACCTCGACCGTGCTGCCCAACCGCTCGGAAGCCCGCTGGGCGCACAGCTCGTCGGCCAGCGACAGCAGCTTCTCGTACCGCCGCTTGATCGCGGCGCGACTCACCTTGCCGGTCATCGTGGCGGCCTCGGTGCCGTCTTCGTCGCTGTAGTCGAAGACGCCGATGGCGTCGAGCCGCGCCTCGGTCAGGAAGCGCACCAGCTCGTCGACGTCGCCCCGGGTCTCGCCCGGGAAGCCGACGATGAAGTTGCTACGCGCGCCGGCCTCGGGCGCGAGCGCCCGTGCGGACGCCAGCAGCTCCAGGAAGCGCTCCGTCGACCCGAAACGGCGCATCCGGCGCAGCACCGGCTCGCTGGAGTGCTGGAAGGACAGGTCGAAGTACGGCGCGACGCCGGGCGTGGTGGCGATCACCTCGACCAGGCCGGGACGGGTCTCGGCGGGCTGTAGGTAGCTGGCGCGAACGCGCACGATGCCCTCGACCGCGGCGAGCTGCGGCAGCAGCTTTTCCAGCAGCCGGGGGTCGCCGAGATCCTTGCCGTACGACGTCGAATTTTCGCTCACCAGGACCAGCTCGCGGACGCCGGTCTTGGCCAGCCACTCGGCCTCGGCGAGCAGCTCGTCGGGAGTACGCGAGACGA
Source organism: Micromonospora sp. CPCC 206061 (assembly GCF_036906915.1). Taxonomy (NCBI): domain Bacteria; kingdom Bacillati; phylum Actinomycetota; class Actinomycetes; order Micromonosporales; family Micromonosporaceae; genus Micromonospora; species Micromonospora sp. CPCC 206061. Next base: position 38,875 of record NZ_JBAKHX010000014.1, on the reverse strand, counting down.
AGGCACCGCGGAACGCGGGGATCGCGCAGAAGGAGCACCGGCGGTCGCAGCCGCTCGCGAGCTTGAGCGAGGCGACCGGGCCGTCCGCCAGGCGGCGCCGGCGCAGGTGCTTGGGCAGCGCGTGGCCGGGCACGACGACAGCGGTGTCACGCCTGGCCACCGGCGTGATCGGCAGCAGCTCGCGCCGGTCGCGCGGGGTGTGCGCGGCCAGCTGCTCGCCGCCCAGCACGGCGCCGAGCCGCGCGGAGATGTCGGGGTAGTCGTCGAACCCGAGCACAGCGTGCGCCTCGGGCAGGCTGTCGGCGAGCTCGCGCCCGTATCGCTCGGCCATGCAGCCGGCGGCAACCACCTTGGCACCGGTGTCGGCCGCGGCCATGAGGGTCTGGATCGAGTCTTGCTTGGCCTTGTCGACGAAACCACACGTGTTGACCAGGACCACGTCGGCCGCCTCGCCATCGGTGGTGACGTCCCACCCGTCGGCGTGCAGGCGGCCAGCCAGCTCCTCCGAGTCGACCTCGTTGCGCGCGCAGCCGAGCGTCAGCAGCGCGACCCGGCGGGGCCGTGCAAAGTAGGAGCGATCGGAGGAGGAGTCAGACACCATCCGAGGGTACCGGGCGGGCCTGACAGCGTTGTAACTAGACGGCAGCGGCGCGTGGCGCCGGGAACGGGCGTCGCAGCGTGAACGCCTCAGGGGTAGGACCGGACCGGTTCAGCAGGTCGCGCCGCTCCCCCGCCTCCTGGAGGGTGGGCAGGGCGCCGGCCGGTATCCACCACATCACCAGGTGCTCCCCGACGCCCTCGTGGTGAAACCACTCCCGCCGCCGGCGCACCGCCTCCAGGTGGTCACGCGTCTGGTACGTGTACGCCCGCAGCGACTCGACGTCCTCCCACACTGACAGGTTGACCAGCATGTCGGGGCCGAACGGGCGCAGTCCCGTGGAGTCTGCGCCGCCGTCTTCGACGAGCCGCCACACAAAGCCCGGTGACGCGTCGGCGAGCGCGTTGAGCGGCTCCAGCCCGGCTACGAAGTCAGCCATCAAGGGGTCGTCGAGAGGGGCGTTCATACGAGCGACGTTGAGCTCGGCGAGGTGGAAAATCATGGCCGTACTATAAATCATCGTTGTTGTTTTTAGAAAGGCGCACGCAGCAGTCTCCCGGCGCCGGGTCCAGCCGGGCACACCACCCGGCGCCCTCGACCAGGCCCTCGACCAGCGCAAGGTTCATCCCGCACACCAGCGGCGGGAACTGCTCCGCCAGCCGATGGAAGGGACAGTTGCGCAGGCGCACCTCTGACCCGTCGACCTCCGGGGAGTACCCGCGCTCCGCGAGCAGGGCGACCACGTCGGATCCGGCAGCGTCCGCGCGGCCGCGCTGGCGCGCGACCTCGAAGAGGGCGGCGTCGGCGCCGGAGCGCTCCACGGCCTCGGCCAGCAGCTCGGCCGCGGACCCATAGGCGCGCGGCGGCACGCTGACCGCACGCTCGACGGCGGCGCGGTGGTAGAGCTTCGCGGGCCGCCCGGCGCCGGGCCCTGATTTTCCGGTACGCCGTGCGAACGACGCCTCCAACAGGCCGGCGTCGACCAGCTTGTCGAGATGAAAAGCGGCGAGGGTACGGCCGACGCCGAGCACCGCCGCGACCTCGTCCCGCCCGACGGGCGACCCGCTGGCGACCACGGCCTCGTACGCGGCACGGCGCACCGGATCGGTGAGGAGGGAGACGGCCTCCAGATCTTCCACGCCTTCGAGTCTAAGACTCACCGCTGTTGGTGATAGAGGCCATGACCTCTTCCAGCTCGTCCGGCTTGATCAGCACGTCGCGCGCCTTGGAGCCCTCGGACGGCCCGACGATCCCGCGGGTCTCCATGAGGTCCATGAGGCGTCCCGCCTTCGCGAAGCCCACCCGCAGCTTGCGCTGCAGCATCGACGTCGAGCCGAACTGCGACGTGACGACCAGCTCGATCGCCTGCACGAGCAGGTCGAGGTCGTCGCCGATGTCTTCGTCGATCTTCTTCTTGGGCTCGGCCGGCGCCAGCACGTCCGGCCGGAACTCCGGCTCGCGCTGGTCCTTGCAGAACTTGACGATGTCCTGGATCTCCGATTCGGACACCCAGGCGCCCTGGATGCGGATCGGCTTGGACGCGCCCATCGGCAGGAACAGACCATCGCCGCGGCCGATCAGCTTTTCCGCGCCCGGCTGGTCGAGGATGACCCGCGAGTCGGAAAGCGACGACGTGGCGAACGCCAGCCGCGACGGCACGTTCGCCTTGATGAGGCCCGTGACCACGTCGACCGAGGGGCGCTGGGTGGCCAGTACCAGGTGGATGCCGGCAGCGCGGGCGAGCTGCGTGATACGCACGACCGAGTCTTCGACGTCGCGCGGCGCCACCATCATGAGGTCGGCGAGCTCGTCGACGATCACCAGCAGGTACGGGTACGGGCGGATCTCGCGCTCGCTACCCGGCGGCGGCTTGATCTGGCCGGCGCGCACCTTGCGGTTGTAGTCGTCGATGTGGCGTACCCCGGCGGCGGCCAGGTCGTCGTAGCGCATGTCCATCTCGCGCACGACCCATTCGAGCGAGTCGGCCGCCTTCTTCGGGTTGGTGATGATGGGCGTCACGAGGTGCGGGACGCCCTCGTAGGCGGTCATCTCGACCCGCTTGGGGTCGATGAGGATCAGCCGCACCTCGTCGGGCGTGGCCCGGCTCAGGATCGAGACGAGCAGCGAGTTGAGGCAGGACGACTTGCCCGCGCCGGTGGCGCCCGCGATGAGGATGTGCGGCATCTTGGCGAGGTTGGCCACCACGTAGCCGCCCTCGATGTCCTTGCCGAGCGCGACCAGCATCGGGTGGTGGTCGCTGCCCGACGCCCGCGACCGGAGCACGTCGCCGAGCGCGACGTCTTCCCGGTCGGAGTTCGGGATCTCGACGCCGACCGCGCTCTTGCCCGGGATCGGGCTGAGGATGCGCACGTCCGGCGACTTCACGGCGTACGCGATGTTGCGGGAGAGCTGGGTGATCCGCTCCACCTTGACGCCGTGGCCCAGCTCGACCTCGTACCGGGTGACGGTCGGACCGCGGGTGAAGCCGGTGACCGCCGCGTCGACGTCGAACTGCTCGAACACGCCCTGCAGCGCCGCGATCACCTCGTCGTTGGCCTTGCTGCGGGTCTTCGCCGCGACCCCCGCGCGCAACAAGGTCGGCGGCGGCAGCTTGTAGTCGCCGGCCATCCCGGTGATCGCCAACTGCTCTGCCCGGGTGGGTGGCGGCGAATGCTCGGGCGGTTCGGCCACCTTGCGGGCGGCGGGCACCTTCGCCGGCGGCGTACGCGGCAGGGCGACCGTGTCGTGCACGATCTCGTCTTCGCCGGCTTCGCCGTCCTGCGACAGGCTCGCCTGGCGGCGCCGCGACGAACGGCGGCGCGGCGTCGGGACTGGCTCCTCGTCCTCCTCGTCCTCGTCTTCGCCCTCTTCGGAGGCGACCGGGCGGCCCAGCACCGCCGCCACGAGCATGCCCACCCGCTCGGGCACCTTGTTGATCGGCGTGGCGGTGATGACGAGCAGGCCGAAAAGCAGCAGCAGGACCAGCAGCGGCACGGCCACCCACTGGGTCACCGCACGCTCAAGCAGCGACCCGATGCCGGCCCCGACGAGGCCGCCCGCGTAGTCGCGCTGCAGGTTGTCGATCGGCGACTGCCCGATGTGGAGCAGGCCGGCGGACGCCAGAATGAGAGCCGACCAGCCGACCAGGCCGCGACCGCGGCGCGCCGGGTCGCCCGGCTCACGCATCAGCCGGATGGCCGCGACCAGCAGCAGCAACGGCAGGGCCGCCGCGATCGCGCCGAGGAACAGCCGCATGCTGTCGGCCACCCACGTGCCGACCGGGCCCGCCGACGAGAACCAGACCGCCACGCCGCTGAGGATCGCGACGCCGAGCAGCAGCAGGCCGGCACCGTCGCGGCGGTGCTCGGGATCGAGGTCACGGGCCGTCGCCGCCTGCTTACCGACGCCGCGCACCACCCAGCCGACGCTGTGGGCGACGCCCATCCAGACCGCACGAATGCCGCGGCCTGCCAGGACGGCGATGCTGGGGTTGGTGGTACGCCGGGTGGGCCGGCGGTTACGGGCCGTCGTGCCACGCGAGGCAGCCGCGCCGCGTGTTGTGGTCGCGCCGCGCCGCCGACTCGCCGAAGAGGTACGGCCCGCCATACCATCACACGGTAGGGGGTTCGGCCCACGAACCTGGGGATTTGTGGGCGTGTCCGTGGGTTGGCACGCTCGTCGTAGGGTGTGCTCTCGACAACGCCAATACGGAAGGACACGTCCATGCCACCGCCGGACGGTGAGGTGCAGACTCTCGCGCCGCTCACCAATGAGCTGATCACACATGTGCTGACCGAGCGCGGCTACCACTTCGGTGTCGACGACGACGGCGACATCGGCGGGATGTGGGACGACAACGTCATCTACTTCTTCCGCCGCGGGTCCGACAACGAGATCCTCCAGATCCGCGTACTGTCCAGCACCGACTTCACGGTCGACGACGTGCCGCGGCTGTACGAGTTCTGCAACGAGTGGAACCACGACCGGCTCTGGCCCAAGGCGTTCGTGCACGTCGCCGACGACGGCACCGCCCGGGTCTGCGGCGAGATCACCACCGACCTCGAACGCGGCGTCTCCCTCGCCCAGCTCGACCAGCTCATGGAGTGCGGTATCGCCACCGGCTGCCAGCTGGCCAGCGCGGCGGCGGAGCTGAAAGCGTGAGAGAACATCGGTTCCAGGTCGACCTGCGCGGGGTTGTGGACCTGCTCAGCCACCACCTGTACGCCAGCCCGCGCGTCTACGTGCGCGAGCTGTTGCAGAACGCCACCGACGCGATCACCGCGCGGGGCGGGCTCGACGAGCAGGGCGGCGACGAGCCGGGCCGGGTCGTCATCGAGCCGCTGCCCGACGGCGCGCTGCGCGTCAGCGACAACGGCATCGGCCTGACCGAGGAGGAGGTGCACACGTTCCTCGCGAGCGTCGGCCGCACCTCCAAACGCGACGAATTGGGCTTCGCCCGGCAGGACTTCCTCGGCCAGTTCGGCATCGGGCTGCTGTCCTGCTTCATGGTCGCCGACGCCATCGAGGTCGTGACCCGCTCGGCGAAGGGCGGTGAGCCGGTGCGGTGGACGGGGTACTCGGACGGGCGATACACCGTCGCCGCGGGCGAGCGCGACGAGCCCGGCACGACGGTCACGCTGCGGCCCCGGGTCGGCGCCGAGCATTGGCTCACGCCCGCCACCGTCCGCCAGCTCGCGTCCGCGTACGCCCATCTCCTGGGCGTCGACGTGACGGTGAGCGGCGAGCGGATCACGGAGCCGGAGGCTCCGTGGGAGGTCAAGTACGACGACCCGGAGGTACGGCGGGCCGCGCTCCTGGACTACGGCGCCACGCTGCTCGGCAGCCGCCCGATGGAGGTCATCGACCTCGACGTGCCCGAAGCCGGGCTGCGCGGCGTCGGCTTCGTGCTCGCGTCGCCGGCGGCGGTCGGCCAGGGCGGGCACCGCGTGTACCTCAAGCGGATGCTGCTGAGCGAAGACGCGTCCAAGCTGATGCCGGAGTGGGCGTTCTTCGTGCGCTGCGTCGTCGACACCTCGCAGTTGCGACCCACCGCCAGCCGCGAGGCCCTGTACGAAGACGACCTGCTCTCGTCGGTGCGCGAGTCGCTGGGCGAGCAGGTACGGACCTGGCTGCTCGACCTGTCCGCCAACCACCCGGAGCGGCTCGCGGCGTTCCTGCGGGTGCACCACCTCGGCGTCAAGGCGCTCGCCGTGCGCGACGACGAGATGCTCCGCCTCGTCGACGCGTGGCTGCCCTTCGAGACCAGCCGGGGCAGCATGCCGCTGCGGGTGTTCCGCCGCGGCCTGACGATGATCCGGTACGTGGAGACGGTCGACGAGTTCCGTGCGCTCGCCGCGATCGCCAGCGCCGCCGGCACGCCGGTCGTCAACGCCGGATACGCGTACGACACCGAGATCCTCGAACGACTGTCCCGTGTGGACCCGGACCTTCGGGTGCGCCGGCTCGACCCGGGTGAGCTTGCCGCCCGGCTCGAACCGCTGCCCGCCGAGCAGGAGGTCACGGTCGCGCCGTTCCTGGAGACCGCCCGGTCGGTGCTGCGCGAGGTCGACTGTGTACCGCTGATCCGGCAGTTCGACCCGGTGACCATGCCCGCCCTGTACGTCATCAGCCAGCGCGCCCGCACCCAGGACGCGGTCCGGCGCGGCCGCGACGCGTCCGACGAGCTGTGGGCCGACGTGCTGTCAGCGTTCGACGACGTGACCGTCGAGCACCGGCCCGAGCTGGTGCTCAACTGGCGACACCCGCTGATCCGCAAGCTCGCCTCGTACCCGCCCGGCCCCGCGCTGCGGCACGCGATCGAGGCCCTGTACGGGCAGGCCCTGCTGGCCGGCCACCACCCGCTGCGCGCCGTGGACAGTGCGGCGCTCAACCGTTCCTTCCTCGCGCTTCTGGACCGCGCGTTCCCATCGGAGGCACCATGAGTACCCTGCTATCCGGCGCTCGCTCTGCTCCCGCGGGCCATGCGCCCTTTGAGCCGCCCTGTAGCCGCCAGTCGCTACGGTCGCTGCGCTCCCTCCGCTTTGTGTCGGCTGCGGGCGGCGGCGCATGACCGAGTTGCGCCACGCGCTCGACGACGCCACGTCGATGCCCGACGGCGACGGCAAGATCGCCGAGCTGGAGCGCATCACCGCGCACGCCGACGCCGCCGGCGACCTACGGCTCGCGTACGACTCGCGGATCGCGTTGATCGACGCGTACAACAACCACACCGAGCGGTGGCGGATGCTGCCGGCGTTCGGGTGGTGCCTGGCGGCGTTCGACAAGGACCCGTCGATGTTCGACGACTGGGACGCCGAGCAGCTGCGCTGGTACCACAAGTGGGCGGTCGCCACGCTGCGCAGCACGCCCCGGGTCGGCCTCGCGCAGACCCGGGCCGCGCTCGACGACATGGAGCGGCGGTTCCGCGAAGGCGGCCACAGCATGCAGACGATCTACAACCTCCGCTGCAAGATCGCCGACCACGTCGGCGACCGCGAGGAGGCGCGTCGGTGGTTCGAGCTGTGGCGTACGACCGACCGGGACGAAAACAGCGACTGCGCGGGCTGTGACCCGTCCCGCCAGGCGGAGCTGCTCGCGGGTTGGGGCGAGTGGGAAGACGCCCTCCGCACCGTCGAGCCGGTGCTCAACGGCGTGCTCGGCTGCACCGAGCAGCCCGAAAAGGCGCTGGTCACCGTGCTGGAGCCGTACATGCGACTGGGTCGCTTCGACGACGCGGCGCGGGCGCACGTGCGGGCGTACCGGCGGCACCGGTTCGAGCGGGATGCCTTCCCGTTCCTGCCCGAACACATCCGCTTCTGCGCGCTGACCGGCAACGTCGACCGCGCGCTGGAAATCCTCGGCGAGCACCTGGAGTGGCTGGAGCGGCCGTTCGACGAGGCGTCGGCGATGGAGTTCGCCGCCGCCGGGGCGCTGGCCTGCGGCCTGTCCCCCGACTCCATCGTGGCGGGGCGTCCCGCGAGCGACCTCGGTAAGGAACTGGCCACCCAGGCTCGGGATATCGCCGTGCAGTTCGACACCCGCAACGGCAGCGACCACCAGTCGCGGCGGGTCGAGGCGTGGCTGGCCCTGACCCCGATCGCCGAGCACGTGGAGCTGCCGCCGGACCAGCCGGCCGGCCCCGGACCGGCCGCCGCGCTGCCTGTCGAGGGCCGCGAGGAGGTCGTCGGACCGCTGACGCTGGAAGCGATCACCGGGACGCTCAACGACCGTGGTGACAAGTACTACGTGGACGAGGACGGCACGGTCGGCGGCACCTGGGGCCGGGCGCACATCTCGTTCGACCGGATGGGCGAAAGCGGCGAGATCCTGCACGTCCGGGTCGTCGCGCAGCGCCGGCTACCCACCGATCGGCTGACCGAGGCGTACGCGTTCTGCAACGCCTGGAACCACGACAAGCTGCTGCCGAAGGCGTACGTGCACGACACAGGCGAGGGTGAATTGATCCTGGCCGGCGACGTCAGCACCGACCTTGAGCACGGCGTGGCGGCGGGTCAGCTGGCTGTGCTGATCCACGCCGCGCTCATGACGGGTGCTCAGTTCGCGGACGAGGTGGCTCAGCTGCCCTAGTTGAGCGGCGGCGTCGGCGTACCAGAAAACCGGCCCACGAGGCGAGCACCACCGCGGCGGCCAGCGCCTGCGCCACGTGGGCGTACTGCTGGGGGTAGACGACGCCCTCGACGTACCGGTCGATGAAGCCTTGCGTCAGGCCGGCCTCGCCGGCCTGACGCCGCGACCAGTCCTCGGCATAGGTCAGCGGGCACACCAGTCGGCCCACCACCACCGCGAACCCCCACGCCCCGGCGACAAGGTGCGGCCAGATCGCGCGCGGCCAGCGCCACGCGAGGAAGCCGCCCGTCACCAGGTACAGCAGGTAGCCGAAGTGCAGGCCGAGAATAAGCGTGGTCAGGTATCGGTACCCCATGATGCCGCCAGCGTACGTCCGCTTCACGCGCGCGACCTGATGCCGCGTACTCAAGACGAGGTGCCGGCGTCCCGTACCTGGACGCCGGCACCCGACCGGCCCACCGACCCGCCTGACCCGATATGGCGGGCGTCGGGGCCCCCTCACCACAGCCCCGGCGAACGAGGAGGTGCGCTCGCCGCGGCTTGCCCGCGGGAGCCCGGATGGCAGGGGCCGGACTCCCGCACCTGAAGCTAGGACGTACTGATCCCGAGCGTGTACGCGCCCGAACCGCGCTCCGACACCACCCGGTAGCGGTAGGCACCGGCCGGCGCGTTCACCACGATCTGCTCGTCAGAGCTCGGACCGGTGGCCTGTGCCACCGTCTGGAAGGTCCGGCCGTTCCACCGCTGGAGGAAGAGGTCGAAGTCGACCCCGGCCGGCCCGTCGAGGCAGGCGGTCAGCCGTGCCGTGGTGGCCATCCGGAAGAACCGGCCGTTGGGCTGTACCTCACGGCTGCCGGCGCGGCTCAGCGACCCGGTCATCACGTTCTCCTGGTCGGCGCACTGGCTCGCCGGCGGCTCGGCGGGCTCCTCCGGCGCCTCGGTGGCCGGCGGCGGGGCTTCCCCGCCCCCACCGCCGTTCGCCGAGGTGACCAGCGTCAGCCCATTGCGCTGAAGGATCTCGTTCAGCGGCTGGAAGAACGTCGTGCCACCGACCGTGCAGTTGCCGGAACCACCCGACGTGACACCCTGAGCCTGGTCACCCGACATCCACGAACCACCCGAGTCGCCCGGCTCGGCGCACACGTTCGTGCGGGTCAGGCCCGTGACGGTTCCCTCGGGGTAGTTGACCGTGGCGTTCTTGGCCTGCACGACGCCGCAGCGCGTGCCCGTCGTCGAGCCGGATCGGCAGATCGACGCGCCCACCGGCGCCTCCTCCGAACCGGCCACGACGACCTCGCCACCGTTGAAGTCGTTGACCACCGGCCGCGGCGTCCAGTCACCGTTCACCTGGACCACACCGAAGTCGTCACCGGGGAACGACGAGGCGCTGAACGTACCCTGGGCCTGCCGGTTGAAGCCGGTCGTGTCGTCGCCGACCCGACCGCAGTGCCCGGCCGTCACGAAGCCACCCACGACCGAAAAGCCGACCGAGCAGCGCCCGTTGCCGATGAAGAACGGGTCGCCGCCCCGCACGTCGAACAACGGCACCGGCGCCTCGTCCGTCGACACCACACGCACGCCGGGCGCGTTGCCCGCGAATTCGCGGGCCGCCGCCTCCGCGCCAGCATTTGCCAGTACGACGACAGAGTTGGTCGCCACGTCGACGTACCAGCCCGGCAGCTCGGGCGACGCCGTTGCCGCGCGCCGATCCAGGCTCTGCTTGAGGGTGTCCAGCTCGTTCGCGGAGCGCTCCACGACCTTCGGCTCCGCGCCCGCGGCGCGCACCTCGTCGGCCAGCGCGCTGTCCGTCACCGCGACCATGAGCTGGCCGCTGTCCTTGTTCAACCACCCACCGGCGTACGCCGCCGACACGTCCTGTCGCAGCTCCGCGAGGGTACGGGTCGCCGCCCGCTCGGAGTCCAGCCGCCGCTGGGCCTGATCCGCGCTGAGCGCCAGGTCGCGCTGAAGAGCGGCGAGCAGCTCCGGCTCCGCCGTGCCGGCGGCCGTGGTGCGCTCATCTTCGCCCGTCGTCGCGAGCGCCGGGACCGTAATCGCCGCGGCCGCCCCCAGCGTCGCGACGATCACGCTGGCAGCGAGTACCCGCCTGCGATCCATCCGTGCCTCCTTCCGCCTCCCCAACGTCACCGACGTTGAAACGGGGTACGGAAACAGGCCTAGACGCGGATGAATGCGCTGGTAGTGCTCGATCTCACAAAGAAAAATCGCCAGAGTAGTGAAGTGATCACAATTGGTGACGGCGAAGCGCCCCGACGAAGGACCGCCATTCTTCAGCCCGGAAGATCAGGATCGGCCCCGCCGGATCTTTCCCGTCCCGCACCGCAACCAGGAGTTGCGTCCGAGCCACCTCCACACAGGCAGAGCTGTCACAATATTTACTCTTTCTCCACACCCGACACGCGGCGCCTGCCATCACCGACCACCCTCCGTTAGCTCGCACCCACTTTACGTAACGACAAGCGACAATAGAAGGGGCTACAAAAAGATCTTGGTGGTCCGTGTCAACAGACCACCAAGACCGAGACGCACGCTTATGAGCGGCTCTTCAACGTCCCGTCGCAAAGCGCCTGGATGAAATTCGCCCAACCATCTGCGGAGAACTCCAAAACTGGTCCGGCAATTTCCTTCGAGTCACGCACATGCACCATGGGTGGGCTGTCGAAACTGGCTTCCAGACACGCCGATGACTCGCATCTGCTGCTCTTCTTCCACAACCGCGTCGGTCCGTTACTGGGCAAGGTTGTCCTTCCGAATAGTGAGTGATTGCCCGCGTCGGACCAGCCTCGGTTGTGCCGATTGACAGGCGGCGGGACTGCCGGCGCTGTCAGCCGGGTCGTTTGCGTTGATCTAGGGAGGAGATCATCGTTGCGGCGCGAGCCTCGATCAGCCGCGCGGACTCCTCCTCGGTATATGAGGCCGCCCAGAGCTGTTCAAAAATGCGCCTGTGTCTGTCAATATTTGTCCGAGCATGGACGATCTCGTCGAGCAGGTGACTCTCGCGATAGAGAACAGCGTTCTCCTCATCACCAATGTCCAGGATCGTGAACGGCCCGAGCATCGCGATCGGAGCGGCCTCCGTGAAGGGCACGATCCTAATGGTGACCTTGCCAGCCCGAGTCAGCGATACCAACTCCTTGAGCTGACCCGCCATAATGCGTGCGCCACCGACCTCGCGGTGTAGCACAGACTCGTCGAAGATAAGAAGGTAGTCGGGCGGGTCCGATCGGTCAAGAACGTGGTCACGGCGCCGCATCCTCGCCTCAAGACGCGTCTCAATATCGACGTCGGAAAGGTCGTGACGCCAGAAGTTCAAAACAAAGCTCGCATATTCGCGAGTCTGCAGGACGCCAGCAATTAGCGTTGGGTGAAAATAGCGGATAGCGGTTGCTTCGCCTTCGAACTGAAAGAGTTGCAGCATTGCCGCCGTCATATGTTCTCGGTATCGCGGCTCGTCCCACCAGCCGCGTTGACGGGACACTCGCGCGGCCTGGACCAAATCGTCGATTCGCTGCTGATCGTCGACGCCGAACAGCTCGAGCATCGCTAGCAGGTCCGTTCGCGACACCGTCACGTCGCCTTTTTCTATTCGGTTGACCTTGGAGAGCGACCAGTCCAGCTCGTCAGCCACATGACCTTGGGTGAAGCCTCTCTCCTCGCGTGCAGCGCGCAACGCGAGACGAACGCGGCGGCGAGCCACCGCTGGCGATTCACCGGACACCATGATCCCTACTCGGCAGAGTGCGATATGGCAGATAGAGACAACGCAGGACCTTACACCCTCCGGCACGCCGCCGGGGGGAGGCGACAGATAAATCTTACGCGTCGACCGTCTGCTCCATGGCCCTCACCAAGGCCCTCTTGACCTGCCCAAATGACCGCTCGTCGCAGGTACTGAACAGGCAGACCATGGTCCCCTGGTGACGAGCCCACAACTCGAAACGGCGGGCTCGGACCACCAGTACGACCTGCACGTCGAACAATTCGCGGATGATGAACACGCGCGGGCACGGCCATAAGATCCGGAAGTCCCGATGGGTGATCACGATGCGCGGGCCCCGGTAGAAGATGGTCATCCCGGCACCTCCTTCGGTGCCCGGGGGTGCGAGCCGGGCACCGCTTCTTGTTGGCGCCAGTATGAGCGGACACCGTCCGTGATCGCCATACCGCAGACTGCGATATAGCAGAATGCGAACCGCTACACCTCTACGACCGTTGGCACGATCATCGGGCGGCGGCGGTAGGCCTCGTTGACCCAGCGGCCGACGATGCGCCGGACGATCTGCTGGAGCTGGTGCGGGTCCGTGATGCCATCGAGCGCGGCCCGGTTGAGCGCATCGGTGATCAGGGGCACCACGGCGTTGAAGGCCTCCGGGTCTTCCGAGAAGCCCTTCGCGGATACCGTCGGGCCGCCGACCACCTTGCCGGTGACCGAGTCGACCACCACGGTGGCCGCGATGAAGCCGCCGTCGCCCAGAATGCGCCGCTCGGTGAGCAGCGACTCGCCCACGTCGCCGACCGCCAGACCGTCGACGTACACGTACCGGCTCTTGACGTGCCCGACCAGCTCGGCGCGGCCGTCGACCAGGTCGACGACGTCGCCGTCTTCGCACAGGACCACGCGGTCGGCGTCGATTCCGGACTCGATACCCAGGCGGGCGTGCGCACGCAGGTGCCGCCACTCCCCGTGTACGGGCATGAGGTTGCTGGGCTTCACCATGTTGAGCAGGTAGAGCAGCTCCCCGGCCGGGGCGTGACCGGAGACGTGCACCTTCGCCACGTCCTTGTGGATCACCGTCGCGCCCGCGCGGGAAAGCTTGTTGATCACCCGGTACACGGACGTCTCGTTGCCCGGCACCAGTGAGCTGGCCAGCACCACCGTGTCGCCGGGAGCGATCGTGATGTGCCGGTGGTCGCCGGTGGCCATGCGGCCGAGGGCACTCATAGGCTCGCCCTGCGAACCGGTCGACATCAGCACGATCTCGTCCGGCGGCAGCGTGGCGGCCTCGTCGAGCCCGACCACCAACCCACCCTGGATGCGCAGTAGGCCCAGGTCGCGGGCGATGCCCATGTTGCGCACCATGGACCGGCCGATGAAGGCGACCTTGCGCTCGTACTCGAACGCCGAGTCGAGCACCTGCTGCACGCGGTGCACGTGCGACGCGAAGCTGGCCACGATGATGCGGCCCTTCGCCTTTGCGAAGATCGAGTCGAGGACCGGGCCGATGTCACGCTCTGAGGTGACGAAGCCGGGCATCTCCGCGTTCGTCGAGTCGGACAGCAGCAGGTCGACGCCCTCGGCGCCCAGCCGCGCGAACCCAGCCAGGTCGGTGATCCGGCCGTCGAGCGGGAGCTGGTCCATCTTGAAGTCGCCCGTGTGCAGCACGAGCCCGGCAGGCGTGCGGATGGCCACCGCCAGCGCGTCCGGGATCGAGTGGTTGACGGCGAAGAACTCGCACTCGAACGGCCCCAACCGCTCCCGCTGGCCCTCCCGCACCGTCAGCGTGTACGGCTCGATCCGCCGCTCCGCGAGCTTGGCCTCGACCAGTGCGAGCGTGAACTGCGAGCCCACCAGCGGGATGTCGGGCTTGTGCGCGAGCAGGTACGGCACCGCGCCGATGTGGTCTTCGTGACCGTGGGTCAGCACGATCGCCTGGACGTCGGCCAGCCGGTCCAGGATCGGCTGGAAGTCCGGCAGGATCAGGTCGACGCCCGGCTGCTCGACGTCGGGAAACAAGACTCCACAGTCGACAATGAGCAGCTTGCCGCTGTACTCGAAAACCGTCATGTTGCGACCGATCGCGCCCAGGCCCCCCAGCGGGATGACCCGAAGCCCGCCCTCCGGAAGCGGCGGTGGTGCGTCGAGCTCGACGTGCGCCGCCGTCATAGGGCGAGCCCCGCGGTCGCGCAGTCGTCGCGAAGCTCGGCCAGCTCGGCGTCGGTGGCATCCACCAGCGGCGAGCGCACCGGGCCCGCCGGCAGGCCGCGCGTCTTCAGCGCGGCCTTGACCAAGACCGTGCCCGGCAGCTTGAAGACGCCCGTATACAGCGGCAGCAACCGGCGGTGCAGCTCACCCGCGGTGGTGACGTCGCCGCGCTCGAACGCCTCGATCATCTCCTTGGTCTCCGGACCGCACAGGTGCGTGGACGTGCCCACCACGCCCACGCCGCCGATGGCCAGCAGCGGCAGGGTCAGCGCGTCGTCGCCGGAGTAGTACGCCAGGTCGGCGCGCCGCTTGACCCACGAGGTCGCCGTCAGGTTGCCCTTCGCGTCCTTGACCCCCACGATCCGCGGGTGCTCGGCCAGCTTGACCAGCGTCTCGGTGGCGATCTCGACACCGGACCGGTGCGGGATGTCGTAGAGCATCACCGGCAAGCCACTCGTGTCGGCCACCGCCGTGAAGTGCCTGATCAGGCCCGCCTGCGTCGGCTTGTTGTAGTACGGCGTGACCACGAGCAGGCCGTGCGCGCCCGCCTTCTCGGCGGCGGCGGCCAACTCAATCGTGTGCCGGGTGTCGTTGGTGCCGACGCCGGCGACCACCTTGGCACGGTCGCCCACCGCCTCCACGACCGCCCGTACCAGGGTCTCCTTCTCCCCGTCGGACGTGGTGGGAGACTCGCCGGCGGTGCCATTGATCACCAGCGTGTCATTGGCCTGCTCATCCACCAGGTAGGTGGCGAGGCGAGCCGCCCCCTCGGCGTTGAGCGAGCCGTCATCGTGGAACGGGCTGACCATGGCGGTGATCAGCCGCCCGAACGGTCGATGGTCGTGCGTCATGCTTGACAACCTAGCGGACCGGCGCAGTGCTCCCCGAATGGTTCAGGACACCTGCGCATACGGGCTCGACGCGACCTGAGAGCCGTCGTCGAGCGTCGAGATGGTGAAATCTGCGAAAACGTTCGGCGCGGCGCCCTGGAGCTGCCGCAAGCACTCGATCGCCAGCTCGCGGATCTCCACGTCAGCGGCCTCGGTGGCGCGCATCCCGATGAAATGCCGCCACGCCCGGTAGTTGCCGGTGACCACGATGCGGGTCTCGGTGGCATTTGGCAGGACGGCACGCGCCGCCTGGCGCGCGCGCTTGCGGCGCAGCGTCGGGCTGGGTTCGTCGGAAAACTTGCGCTCCAACCCCTCCAGCAGTTCCGTGTACGCCCGGACGCTGGCCTCCGCCGCCTCGACGAACTTCTTGTGCAGCTCAGGGTCGTCGGCGATCACATCCGGCTCGACCATGGCGGCGTCGCGCTCCGGCACGTACCGCTGGGAAAGCTGCGAGTACGAGAAGTGCCGGTGCCGGATCAGCTCGTGGGTGAGTGAGCGGGACACGCCGGTGATGTAGAACGTCACCGAACCGTGCTCGAGCACCGACAGGTGAGCCGAGTCGAGAATGTGGTTGAGGTAGCCGGCGTTGGTCGCCGTAACCGGGTTGGGCTTCTTCCAGGACTGGTAGCAGGCCCGCCCCGCAAACTCGGCGAGCGCCTGGCCACCCTCGGCGTCGGTCGACCACGGAACGTCGTCCGGCGGCTCGAAGTGAGTCCATGCGATGAGCTTGACCTGGGGCTGGACGACTTCCGGCATGCCCCGCACCGTACCAAGGCGCGCGAGCCCACACCCGAGCGCCCACCGCCCGCCGCCCCTTCAACCGCCGATCAAGGCCAAATGCACGTGGTTCGATCTCACTTCCACGTGCGTTCGCCCTTGATCGATGAACATCTCCTTGATCGACGGGCGTAGGCCCACGGCGGTGGTCGAGGGCGGGACACCGCACGGTTCCACTCGCTGCGCCGTCGCCGGAGCGACGCCGGCGATCCAAGATCTGGCCGCGTGCGAGCAGTGGGCGCGGCCGGCACCGACCCGGCGCGACCCGCGAAGCCCGCCACACCCGACGCTATCGCCGATCAAGGGCATTCGCGTCGATCAAGGGCAAATGCACGCGGAAATGAGATCGAACCACGTGCGTTTGCCCTTGATCGACGGGAGAGCCGTTGCCGCGCGGACGCGACGCGGCGTGGGGGCGCGGCGCGGGGGCGCGGCGCGGGGGCGCGGCGTGGGGGCGCGGCGTGGGGGCGCGGCGTGGGGGTTAGACGTAGAGCCAGGTGAAGGGGGGCCAGGGGAGGTTGCGGGCGATGGTGAAGACGAACCACACGCCCAGGAACACGCCGATGGTCTTGGGGGAGATCCGCAGCTGCGGCAGCCGCCGCCCGAAGACCCGCTGCCCGGCCCACGCCACGTACATGTACAGCAGGAACGGCAGCGCGAAGATGAACAGGATGTGGTGCCGTGCGGCGGCGGGCAGGTCGCCGTGCAGCACGTACCAGAACGCGCGCGTCCCGCCGCACCCCGGGCAGTCGAAGCCTGTCGTGAGCTTGAGCAGGCAGGTCGGCGCGGCGTCGGCGGTGCTGTCGGTCGGGTCGGCGACCAGCGTGTAGCCGACGGCGCCCGCCATGCACCCGAGCGCCGCGACCGGGGCCAGCCAGCGCGGCGACCGGGCCATCAGGCGGGTGAAGCGGTTGGGCGGTGGCGGCATGTAGTACGGCGTCTCGGGGCTCACCACGCTCGTCACGCTGTCACGGTACACCGGAGCGCCAACGCAGGTTGCCGCCCTCGGGCGGGGCCACAGCGGAGAGCCCGAGCCATCCGGCCAGCCGGGTGAGCTCCGCGGCCAGCGCTGGCCCCGTGGATGCGGGGTCGGCGCCGGGCTCGAGCCACGCGGCCGGGACGCGCAGGACGCCCGCCTTGCGGTCGGCTTTGAGGTCGACGCGGGCCGTGAACCGGTCACCCTGCAGGAACGGCAGCACGTAGTACCCGTAGACCCGCTGGGGTGCGGGCACGTAGATCTCGATGCGGTAGGTGAAGCCGAACAGCCGCTCGGTGCGGGCCCGCTCCCAGATCAGCGGGTCGAACGGGCTGATCAGCGTCTGGGCGCGCACCCAGCGGGGCAGCTTGGCCTCGGGGTGCAGGTATGCCTGCTGCCGCCAGCCGCGCACCTCGACGGGGAGCAGCTCGCCGGCCTCGACGAGCTCCGCGATGGCGGTGCGGGCGGCGGCGACCGGGAGCCGGAAGTAGTCGCGCAGCTCGAACTCGGCCGCCACGCCGAGCGAGCGGGCGGCCACGGCGACCAGCGAGCGGAACGCGTCGGCGGGCTCGGGCGTGGGCGCGGCGAGCACGTCGGGGGGCAGGACCCGCTCGGGAATGTCGTAGACGCGCGCGAAGTTGCCGTTGCGCCCGGCGGCGGTCACCTCGCCGGCCCAGAACAGGAACTCGAGTGCCCGCTTGACCGACGACCAGTTCCACCCCCAGTTGCCGGTCTCGCGCGGCGCGTCGTGCTCGATCTCGGCGGCGGTCAGCGGCCCGTTGACGCGCACCTCGTCGTGCACCCACTTGACGAGCTCGGGCTGCTCGACGGCGATCCGCCGCATGCCGCCCCACGAGTCGGTCTGGGCGGCCGCCATGCGCCACCGCAGGCTCGGCTGGAGCCGGACGGGGATCAGCGACGCCTCGTGCCCCCAGTACTCGAACAGCTCGCGCGGGCGGCGGTAGGCCGCGCGGTCGAGCAGCTCGGTCGGGTATGGCCCGAGCCGGCTGTAGAGCGGCAGGTAGTGGGCGCGCTGGAGGACGTTGACGGAGTCCATCTGGATGAGCCCCACGCGGCCGAGCACGCGGCGCAGGTGGCGAATCGTGGCCGACCCCGCTGGCGCGGGGTCGGTGAAGCCTTGGGCGGCCAGAGCGATCCGGCGGGCCTGGGCGATCGAGAGAGATTCGAGTACTGCCATCGCGTCGCACGCTAATTCATGAGTACGACATTAGTACTGTTGTTCGATAGACTGAGCGTATGCTCGCCAGCGCGCTCCGCTACGCGGCGGCCGGCGTTCCGGTGTTGCCGCTGCACACCGGCGTCGGCGACGGTGGGTGCTCCTGCCGCCGACCGCAGTGCGACCGCCCGGGCAAGCACCCGCGCTGGCATCCCCGCCTCATCACCGCCGGGCTGCACCAGGCCAGCACCGATCCGGCGGTGTTGCGCCGCTGGTGGGCCACCTGGCCGGGGGCCAATGTCGGGCTGCGCACCGGCGTCGTGGTCGACGTGTGCGACGTCGACACCGCCGACGGCCTGCGGCTCGTGCAGGCGCTGGTCGACCGCGAAGTGCCGACCGTACGCACCGGCTCGGGCGGCCTGCACCTGTACTTCGCCGCCACCGGCCTGCCCAACAGGGTGCGCGTGCTGCCGGGTGTCGACTGGCGTGGCGTCGACGGATACGTGGTTGCGCCACCGTCGACGCACGCGAGCGGCGAGCGATACAGGTGGATCCTGCGCGGGCCGGCACCGCTGTGCCCGCCTGTGCTGCGCGCGCTGGTCGCGCCCCCGCCCGAGCCACCGCCGCGGCCGCCGACCCAGATCCGCCACCCCTCCCGGTATGCGGCCGCCGCACTCGAAAACGAGGCAGACCGGGTGCGCCGGGCACCGGTGGGCACCCGCAACAACACCCTGTACTCGGCAACGCGCCGCCTCGGCCGGCTGGCCGCCGCCGGCCTGCTCGACGAGCGAGACGTGGTCGACGCCCTCACGCCGGCCGCCAGGCTCGCCGGCCTCGGCGCGTACGAGACCGCCCGCACCATCCGCTCGGGCCTTGCCGGCGCCCGGACCCAGCTCGCGAGCTGACCAGCCCGCAGGCACCGAACGCGCGGGCCGTAGGCTGATCGTTCATGGCGCTCGGGTACGTCCGGCCAGCGCGTCCGGAAGACGCCGCCGAGATCGCACGCATCCAACTGGAGACCTGGCGGACCGCGTACCGCCGGGTGCTGCCGAAACGGGCCCTCGACCGGCTCGACGAGGCGTGGATCACGAGACAGTGGACAGAGGCGATCCAGGCTCCGCCGTCGCCGCGGCACCGCGTACTCGTGGCCGTCGAACAGGGTGACCAAGCTCAGCACCTGGTCGGTTTCGCGGCGAGCGGCCCCGCCGACGAGCAGGCGCTCGCGCCCGACGAGCCGGCGCTGGGCGCGGACGTCGCGGCCTTCACCGAGCTGCTGGTGGAGCCGCGGTGGGGCCGGCGCGGCCACGGCAGCCGGCTGCTGGCCGCGAGCGTCGACCTGTGGCGCGAAGACGGCCTTGCCCGAGGCGTGGCCTGGGTCTACGCGGGCGACGCGGCGACCCGCAAGTTCCTGGAGTCGACCGGCTGGCAGCCAGATGGCGCCGCCCGCGCTTTGGATGTCGACGACCAGCTGATCGACCAACTCCGCCTCCACACAGACCTGTGAGCGAGCGGACCGCGCAGCCGGCGCTGCATCAGTTGGTGGCGACCACGGCGGCGCCGACCACCGTGCTCAGCGGGCCGGACGGACAGATCCGGGCCGATGGGGTCCAGGGCGTGTTCCACGCCGACACGCGCGTACTGGCCGAGGCACGGCTGCTCGTCGACGGACGGGAGGCTGAGGCGGTCCAGTACTCGCTGGACGGGCCGGGTGCCGCGCGGTTCGTGTCGCTCATGAGGTGGCTCGGCGATCCCTCACCCGAGCCGACCGTGCGCGTCGACCGGCACCGGCGGGTGGTGCCGGGTGGGCTGGCCGAGGAGATCCGGATCAGCTCGACCGCGAGCGTGCCGGTGCGGGCCACGGTCACGGTGCAGGTCTCGTCCGACCTGGCGCGGATGGAGGCGGTCAAGTCGGGCGCGGCGGCCGCGCCGGTCGAGGGCGTCACGGTCACGGTCACACCGGAGCGGCGGTGGGAGGTCGACCTGCCGCCGCGCGGCGCCGCGACGCTGCGCTGGGAGCTGGGCGTCGACGACCCGGGCGCCGTGATGGTCGCGCCGCGCGGGCCGGTCGAGTGGGCGCGGCCCGAGGTCACCGCCGCCGACCACCGCCTGGTGCGCCTGCTCGAACAGTCGCTCGACGACCTCGCGTCGCTGCGCCTCGCGGACGGCGGCGACACGTTCCTCGGTGCGGGGGTGCCGTGGTTTCTCACGCTCTTCGGCCGGGACAGCATCTGGGCGGCCCGGATGCTGCTGCCGCTCGGCACCGACCTCGCGGCCGGCACGCTCCGGGTGCTCGCCGGCAGGCAGGGCCGCCGCGACGACCCACCGTCCGAAGAGGAGCCCGGCAAGATCGTGCACGAGGTGCGGCGGCGCGAGCTGCATCTCACCAGCCGAGGGATCGTGCTGCCTCCCACGTACTACGGCACGGTCGACGCCACCCCGCTCTGGGTCTGCCTGCTGCACGACGCCTGGCGCTGGGGCATGCCCGCCGCCGAGGTCGAGGCGCTGCTGCCGGCGCTGGAGGCCGCCCTCGGCTGGATCACCGGCCACGAGGGCTTCGTCCGGTACGTCGACAGCACCGGCCGGGGCCTTGCCAACCAGGGCTGGAAGGACTCCGCCGACGCGGTGCGCTTTCGCGACGGCCGCCGCGCCGAGCCGCCCATCGCGCTGGTCGAGGTCCAGGGGTACGCGTACCAGGCGGCCATGAACGGCGCGGCGCTGCTCGACGCGTTCGGGCGTCCCGGCGGTGACCGGCTGCGGGGGTACGCCGCGGGGCTCGCCGAGCGCTTCCGGGCCGCGTACTGGGTCGGCGGTTACCCGGCACTGGCGCTCGACGGCCAAGGGCGGCCGGTCGACGCGCTCACCAGCAACATCGGGCACCTGCTCGGGACCGGCCTGCTGTCGCGGGCCGAGGAGGCCGCCGTCGCGTCCGTGCTGGCGGCGCCCGCCATGTCGGGCGGCTTCGGCCTGCGCACGATGTCCGAACTGGACGGTGGTTTCAGTCCACTGTCGTACCACTGTGGATCGATCTGGGCGCACGACACCGCGATCGTCCTCGCCGGGCTGGCCCGTGCCGGTCACACCGAGACGGCCGCCCGACTCGCCGAAGGGCTGCTGGCGGCCGGTGAGGCGTTCGAGTACCGGCTCCCGGAGCTGTACGGCGGCGACGACCGCTCGGCCGTTGGCCGCCCGGTGCCGTACCCGGCGGCCTGCCGGCCCCAGGCGTGGTCGGCGGCGGCCGCCGTGGTCATCCTGCACGCGGCGCTGGGCCTGGAACCCGACGCGCCAGGCGGGCGCGTCACACTGCGCCCCGGCATCCCGCTGGGCGCTCTGTCCGCGCGTGGCCTGCGCATCGCCGGTACCCCGGTGGACGTGACCGTGGACGCGGCCGGCCGCACCGCCGTCTCGGGGCTACCCGAGCAGTGGACCCAGGCCGACGGTCAGGCCGGGGCGGCTGATCACTGACCGGATCGCGAGCAGCACGCCGGGCATGAACGACGCCCGGTCATACGAGTCGTGCCGGATCGTCAGCGTCTCCCCCAGCGTGCCGAAGAGCACCTCCTGGTGCGCGACGAGGCCGCTGGCGCGTACCGAATGCACCCGCACCCCGTCGACCTCGGCGCCTCGCGCACCGGGGATCTCGTCCTTGGTCGCGTCGGGCATGTCGGCCATCCCGGCCGCGGCGCGCGCCTCGGCGACGAGCCGCGCCGTGTGCGTGGCCGTTCCGCTCGGCGCGTCCAGCTTGCGCGGGTGGTGCTGCTCGATGATCTCCACCGACTCGAAGAACCGGGCCGCCCGCGCCGCGAACTCCATCATCAGCACCGCGCCGACCCCGAAGTTCGGCGCGATGACCACGCCAACGTCGGGCTTGTGCTGCAGCCAGGTGCGCACCCGCTCGAGCCGCTGCTCGGTGAAGCCGCTGGTGCCCACCACCACGTTGATGCCCTGGTCGATGCACCAGTGCAGGTGATCCATCACCACGTCGGGCGTGGTGAAGTCGACGACCACCTCGGCGGCCGCGTCGGAGGCGTTGAACAGCCAGTCACCCTGGTCGATCATCGCGACCAGTTCGAGATCGTCGGCCGCGTCGACCGCCTTGCACACCTCGACACCCATGCGCCCGCGGGCGCCCAGCACACCGACGCGGACGGGTTCGCGCTCGTCACTCACGGGGCACAACTTATCCCACCGCTAGGTGATCACCGACACTCCCGCGCCGTCCCATGCAGCCGTTACTTCTGAGGCGGCGTACCTGCACGACCTCGCTGGCTGTCTGGAGGGTTCCCGCGCCGTCGCGTGATCATCCACGATGGATGTGATGAACGCCGATCCCCCTCCGGCCCCGCCAGACTTCGACGACTTCTGGCGCTCGACGCATGCCGAGTTGACGAAGGCCCCGCTGCGCTGGCGGGTGGAGCGGGAGTACGACGACGCACGGCTCGGGCGGCGGGTGGAAGAGGTCACGTTCGAATCGGCGACGGGTGAGCGGGCGTTCGCCTGGATCACCCATCCGTCGGGGTCCACGGTCCGGCGCGGCGCGGTGATCAGCCACGGGTACCAGGGACGCGACGACGGGCCCGACGAGTACGTGCCCATCCCGTCCGCGGCGAAGATCTTCCCGTGCGCGCCGGGCCTGCCCCGTAGCCGGTCGGCGACCATCCCGGCGGCGCCCACCGAGCACGTCCTGCATGGCATCCGGTCCCGCGAGACGTACGTGCACCGCTTCTGCGCTGCCGACCTCTGGCGGGCCGGCTCCGTGCTGCTGCGCCGTTTCCCGTCGATCGAGGCGCCGCTCGACTACGCGGGCGGCAGCTTCGGCGGCGGCATCGGCGCGCTCGCCCTGCCATGGGACGACCGGTTCGGCCGTGCCCACCTGTGCCTGCCCAGCTTCGGCCACCATCCGGTGCGGCTGCGCCAGCCGTGTACCGGCAGCGGCGAGGCGGTGCGCCAGGCGGTGGTGCGGGAGCCCTCATTGAGGGCGGTGCTGGCCTACTTCGACGCGGCGACCGCCGCGACCCGCATCCGCATCCCGGTGTACGTGTCGGTGGCGCGCCGCGACCCGGCGGTGCCGCCGTTGGGGCAGCTCGCGGTCTTCCAGGCCCTGGCCGGCCCGAAACACCTGTATGTGCTGACCGCCGGCCACATGCGCTACGACACCGAAGCCGCCGAGCTCGCCGAACGCGACCGCGAACTAGCCGACTTCTTCGCGTGATAAACCACCGCGATCAAGGAAGATCGCGTCGATCAAGGGCAAACGCACGCGGATTTGAGATCGAACCACGTGCGTTTGCCCTTGATCGGCGGGGCTGGGCGGCGCGGGCGGGCGGCGCGGGCGGGCGGGCGGCGGAGGCGGAGGGTTAGAGGGGGCCTATTGCTGCCAGGGTTGTTTCGCGGGCTAGGAGGTCGGCTGCCAGGGCGTTGACCTCGTCCAGGGTTACCGCGTCTACTCGCGCAAGAAGCTCGTCGACGCCTATCAGGTCGCCGTAGAGCAGCTCGCCCTTGGCCAGGCGGCTCATCCGCGACCCGGTGTCTTCCAGGCCCAGCACGTGCCCGCCCTTGGCCATTCCCTTGCCACGGGCCAGCTCCGCCTCGGTCAGACCCTTTTCGGCGACCGCCGCCAGCTCGGTCCGAGTCAGCGCCAGCACCTCGTCGACCTTGCCGGGCGCGCAGCCCGCGTACACCGCGAACAGGCCGCTGTCGGCGTACTGGCCGGAGTACGAGTAGACCGAGTACGCCAGCCCGCGCTTCTCCCGGATCTCCTGGAAGAGCCGGCTCGACATGCCGCCGCCGAGCACGTTGTTGAGCACGCCGAGCGCGAACCGGCGCTCGTCGAGGCGGGCTATCCCGGTCGAGCCGAGCACGAGGTGTGCCTGCTCGGTGTCCTTGACGCGGATGACCGTGTCGGAGGGGCGGGTCGGCACCGCCGAGGTGGGCCGCAGCGGTGCTGGTACGCCGATGCCGGCGCCAAGCGACTGCGAAACCAGCTCGACAACGACGTCATGATCCAGGTTGCCAGCGGCAGCGACCACGATGGACGGCGCCGTGTAGCGCTCCCGGTAGAAGTCGAGGATCTGCTCGCGGCTCATCGGGGAAATGGTGTCTTCGGTGCCCGACACGAGCCGCCCGAGCGGATGGTCGCCGTAGATCGCCTCGGCGAACACGTCGTGCACCTCGTCGCCGGGCTCGTCGTCGTGCATGGCGATCTCTTCGAGGATCACCCCGCGCTCGGTCTCGACGTCAGCCGGGTCGAGCACCGAGTCGGCGACCAGGTCGCACATCACGTCGATCGCCAGCGGCAGGTCTTCGTCGAGCACCCGCGCGTAGTAGCAGGTGTACTCCTTGGTGGTGAACGCGTTGGTCTCGCCGCCCACCGCCTCGATCTGCGCGGAGATGTCGAGCGCCGTGCGCTTGTTGGTGCCCTTGAAGAGCAGGTGCTCCAGGAAGTGCGACACGCCGCCGAGACCCTCGGGCTCGTCGCGGGAGCCGACCGCGACCCAGATGCCGAACGAGACGCTTCGCATCGACGGGATCGCCTCGGTCAGTACCCGAAGGCCCGAAGGCAGCACGGTACGGCGTACCGTGCTGCCTCCGTCGAACCCGCCGCCACCACGCGGCGAAGGCTTAGAGCGCGGCGTACCGTGCTGCACAGCGCTAGTCCGATGATCTCGTTGATCCAGCGCCATCAGCGGCGGTGCCGGCGGCGGCGGGGCTGGCCGCCCTCGCTGTCGCCTTCGCCACCTTCGCCGCCCTCGGACCGCTCGCCGCGGCTCGGGCCGCGGTCGCCGCGGTCGCGATCGCCCCGGTCGCGCGGTCCGCGATCGCCGTCACGGCCGGCCGGCCGGCCGGCGCCAGCCTCCTCGGACGACTCCGGCGCCTCCTCGCCCTCCGGACGCACCTTGTCCAGGTAGATCTTGCCGCGCTGGTCGATGTCGGCGATCTGTACCTCGACCTTGTCGCCGACGTTGAGGAAGTCTTCGACCTTCTCGACCCGCTTGCCGTTGCCCACCTTGGAGATGTGCAGCAGGCCGTCGCGGCCCGGCAACAGCGAGATGAACGCGCCGAACGCGGCCGTCTTCACCACGGTGCCGAGGAACTTCTCGCCGACCTTCGGCAGCGTCGGGTTGGCGATCGCGTTGATCCGCTCGACGGCCGCCTCTGCGGACGGGCCGTCGGTGGCGCCAACGTAGATCGTGCCGTCGTCTTCGATCGAGATCTCGGCGCCGGTCTCGTCCTGGATCGCGTTGATGGTCTGGCCCTTCGGCCCGATCACCATACCGATCTTGTCGACCGGGATCTTCACGCTGGTGACGCGCGGCGCGTACTCCGACATCGTGGCCGGCGTGTCGATCGCGGTCTGCATGACGTCGAGGATCGCCTGCCGCGCCTCGTGCGCCTGCTGCAGCGCGCCCGCCAGCACGTCGGACGGGATGCCGTCGAGCTTGGTGTCGAGCTGCAGCGCGGTCACGAAGTCGCGGGTGCCGGCGACCTTGAAGTCCATGTCGCCGTACGCGTCTTCGGCGCCGAGGATGTCGGTCAGCGTCACGTACTGCGTCTTGCCCTCGACCTCGTCGGAGATGAGGCCCATCGCGATGCCCGCGACCGGTGCCTTCAGCGGCACACCCGCCGACAGCAGCGACATCGTGGACGCGCAGACCGAGCCCATCGAGGTCGAGCCGTTGGAGCCGAGCGCCTCGGACACCTGGCGGATCGCGTAGGGGAACTCTTCCCGGCTCGGCAGCACGGGGACCAGTGCGCGCTCGGCGAGCGCGCCGTGGCCGATCTCGCGCCGCTTCGGCGCACCGACCCGGCCGGTCTCACCGGTCGAGTAGGGCGGGAAGTTGTAGTTGTGCATGTAGCGCTTGTGCTTCTCGGGCGAGAGCGTGTCGAGCTGCTGCTCCATGCGGAGCATGTTGAGCGTGGTGACGCCGAGGATCTGCGTCTCGCCGCGCTCGAACAGCGCCGACCCGTGCACCCGCGGCAGCACCTGGGTCTCGGCGGTCAGCGGCCGGATGTCGCGCGGACCGCGACCGTCGATGCGCACCTGCTCGCGCAGTACGCGCGCTCGCACCTCGGACTTGACCAGCGACCGGAACGCGGCGCTGATCTCCTTTTCCCGGCCCTCGAACTGGCCGTCGAGCTCCTCGTGCGCCTTGTCCTTGACGCGGTCGAGCGCGTCCTCGCGCTCAGCCTTGCCGGCGATCTTCAGCGCCTCGGCCACCTCGGCCTTGGCCACGCCGGCGACGGCCGTGTAGGCGTCATCCTGGTAGTCCAGGAAGACCGGGAACTCCGCGATCGGCTTGGCCGCGACGGCGGCCACCTCGTTCTGCGCCCGGCACAGCTCGCGGATGGCCGGCTTGGAGGCCTCCAGGCCGCTGGCCACGACCTCCTCGGTCGGCGCGGTCGCGCCGGCGGCGATCAGCGCCACCGCGTTCGGCGTGGCCTCGGCCTCGACCATCATGATCGCGACATCGCCGTCGGCCAGGACCCGCCCGGCCACGACCATGTCGAAGGTGGCCCGAGCCAGCTCCTCGTGGGTCGGGAACGCGACCCACTGGCCGTCGATATGGGCCATCCGGGTCGCACCGATCGGACCGGAGAACGGCAGGCCGGACAGCTTCGTCGACATCGACGCGGCGTTGATCGCGATCACGTCGTACAGGTGGTTGGGGTCGAGCGCCAGGATCGTCGCGACGACCTGGACCTCGTTGCGCAGGCCCTTGACGAAGCTGGGGCGCAGCGGCCGGTCGGTCAGCCGGCAGGTGAGGATCGCGTCCTCGCTTGGCCGGCCCTCGCGGCGGAAGAACGAGCCGGGGATGCGGCCCGCGGCGTACATCCGCTCCTCGACGTCGACGGTCAGCGGGAAGAAGTCGAACTGCTCCTTCGGGTTCTTGCTCGCCGTGGTGGCGGACAGGATGACGGTGTCGCCGAGCTGGGCGATCACCGAGCCAGCCGCCTGCCGGGCGAGCCGCCCGGTAGCGAAGGTGATCTCACGGGTGCCGAAGGCCCCGTTGTCGATCACCGCAGTGCTGCTGTGGGAGCCGAGTGTTGTCTCGGTCATGTGTGTGTTGCTCTCCTTCAATTGGTGGGGTCACACCTGGAGAGCTGCTCTAGCGGGCCGGTCTTCGATCGAAGCGCCCGGGACGGTGGGCCGGCGGGTGCCGGCGGCCCGGGGGCCACTACCGAGGACCGGTGCGCCGATCGGCTCTCGGACCCCTGTGGTTTTGTGAATGCGGGGAGCGGCGTCGGCCACTCCCCGCAATTGTCATCGCCGCAGGCCGAGCCGCTCGATGATCGACCGGTAGCGTGCGATGTCCTTCTTGGCCATGTAGTTGAGCAGGCGGCGCCGGCGCCCCACCAGGAGCAGCAGACCACGACGGCTGTGGTGGTCGTGCTTGTGCACCTTGAGGTGCTCGGTGAGGTCGGCGATCCGCTTGGTGAGCACTGCCACCTGCACCTCGGGCGAACCGGTGTCGCCCTCGGCGGTCGCGTAATCCGCCCTGATCTTGGCCTTGGCTTGCTGGTCGAGCGCCATTTTCTCCCTAGTTTCTGTGGGTATCCAGAACCCCGCACCCGCGGCGTCGTGCAGGCACGCGGAGCCGTGCGTCGGTGACCCGACGTCGTTCCCACATTACCAGGCCGGCCTACCGCTCCAGCACCGACCGGATCTGGGCCACGTCTTCCTTCATCTGCGCGATCAACGGCTCGACCCCGTCGAACTTGACCTGCCCCCGCCGCCGGTCGACGAACTCCAGCTCCAGGCGCTCGCCGTACAGGTCGTCGTCGAAGTCGAGGATGTGCGCCTCGACGCGGCGCTCGGTGCCGGAGAAGGTCGGGTTCGTCCCCACCGACGCCGCCGCCGGCAGCCGCTCGCCGCGCCGGATCACCCAACCGGCGTACACGCCGTCGGCGGGGATCGACGTCCAGGCGCCGGTGAGCAGGTTCGCGGTCGGGAAGCCCAGCTGCCGGCCGCGCTGGTCGCCGCGGACGACCACGCCCTCCACGCGGTGGGGGCGCCCGAGCGCCTCGGCCGCCGCCGCCACGTCGCCCGCGTCGACGCAGGAGCGGATGTACGTCGAGGAGAACACCGTGCCGTGCTCCGACACCAGCGGCGAGTCGTCGACCGCGAACCCGAACGTGCGGCCCAGCTCCGACAGCAGCGCCCTGTCACCGGCCGCCCGGTGCCCGAAGCGGAAGTTCTCCCCCACCACGACCACCGCGGCGTGCAGGTGCTCGACCAGTACGTCATGGACGAACTGCTGCGGCGACAGCTTCGAGAACTCGAGTGTGAACGGCACCACACAGAGCACGTCGACACCCAGCTCCGCGATCAGCTCGGCCTTGCGGTGCGGCTCCGTCAGTACCGCCGGGTGCGTGCCCGGCCGGACCACCTCGGACGGGTGCGGGTCGAAGGTCACCACGACGGACTGGAGGCCCAGCTCACGCGCCCGGGACACCGCGTGCCCGATGGTCGCCTGGTGCCCACGGTGCACGCCGTCGAACACGCCGATGGTGATCACCGAACGACCGAACCCGCTCGGCACCGCCTCGTAGCCCCGCCACCTCTGCATGCCGCCCAGCTTAGGCGGTGCTGTTTGGCGCTCGCTCCGCTCGTGCGGGCCCTGGGGCCGGTAGGGCTTGGTGGCGTGTGGCATCCTCGGCGCGTGCCAGGGCTTGAGGTGGCCGCGATCACACTCGGCGCGGCGGTCGTGAAGGCGGCGTTCGGCGTCTGGTTCGGCGACGCGAAGCTCGCCTCCGAGGTCGGCAACACGGCGATCGACCTGGCCGCGCAGCAGCTCACCAGCGAGCGCGAGCGGCGCAAGCTCCGGCGGGTCCGGGACGAGACCGCGGATCTCATCGCCGATCGGGTGCAGCCGCTGGTGGAGCGGGAGTTCGGCGACCTGACAGAGCACGAACGGCACGCCGCGGTCGACGCCGTGCGCGACACCTTCGAGGCGGCCGCGCTCACCGAGGACGACCTGTTCAAGCAGGACCTGGACGCCGGTTACCTCGACCGGTACCTGCGCTCGCAGGACCCGGACCGCGCGGCACGGGCGGGCCTCGCGGACAGCGGCATCCGGCTCTACGACCTGGTGCTGCGCGAATGCTCCGCGTACACGATCGAGGTGGCCCGGGCGCTGCCCGGCGCCGGCGTCGCGGGCCTCGCCGAGCTGCTGCGCCGCGACCGCCAGATTCTCGACGACGTGGCGGAGGTGCTGGCACGGCTGCCCGAGCGCCGCGGCGCCGACGACTTCGAACCCGACTACCGGCAGCTGGTCGCCAACCGGCTCGACCGGGTCGAGTTCTTCGGCGCGACGCTCAGCGAGTCCAGCCGCCGGTACCCGCTCTCCGTCGCGTACCTGAGCCTGACCGCGCGCGACGCCATGGAAGGCGCGGCTCCCGTGGAACGCGTCCTGGCCCGCTCCGACCGGATCTTCGTCCGCGGCCAGGCCGGCATCGGCAAGACGACGCTGCTGCACTGGATCGCGGTGAAGGCCGCGCGGGACGTGGACGGCGGCACCGTGCCGTTCTTCCTGCCGCTGCGCCGGTACGCCACCGCGGAACTGCCCGCCCCGGAGGACTTCCTGAACGAGGTGGGCCGGCACATAGCCGAGGAGATGCCGCCCGGCTGGGTGCAGCGCCAGCTCCGCGCCCGGGGCGGGGCGATCGTGCTCGTGGACGGCGTCGACGAGCTGGCCGAGGAGCGGCGCGACGAGGTGCGCCGGTGGCTGCGCGAGCTGATCGACGCGTTCCCGCACGCCCGGTACGTGGTCACGTCACGCCCGGCCGCCGCGCCGCGCGACTGGCTCGACATCGACGGCTTCCTCCCGGCCGAGCTGGAGCCGATGACGCCCGCCCAGGTGCGCATCTTCGTGGGCCGCTGGCACGAGGCGATGCGCAGCGGCTGCCGCACCGAACCCGACCGCGACGAGGTCACCGAGCAGGAACGCCGCCTGCTCGCCGCGCTCGACCGGCACCGCCACCTGCGCCAGCTCGCCGGGTACCCGCTGCTGTGCGCGCTGCTCTGCGCCCTGCACCGCGACCGGCGCGGCCAGCTTCCCGGCAACCGCATGGAGCTGTACGAGGTGGCGCTGCACATGCTGCTGGAGCGCCGCGACCGCGAACGCCGCATCGACGCGCAGCCCGCCCTCGGCCGCACCGAGCAGACCCTGCTGCTGTGCGACCTGGCGTACTGGCTGATCCGCAACGGCTGGTCGGACGCCGCCCGCGCCGACGCGGTCGGGCGGATCGCCGCGAAACTTCGCGCCATGCCGCAGGTCACGGCCGCGCCGGACCAGGTTTATCGGGTACTGCTGGAGCGCAGCGGCCTGCTCAGGGAGCAGGTCGCCGAGCGGGTCGACTTCGTGCACCGCT
The DNA here is from genome assembly GCF_036906915.1 of Micromonospora sp. CPCC 206061. Lineage (NCBI taxonomy): Bacteria > Bacillati > Actinomycetota > Actinomycetes > Micromonosporales > Micromonosporaceae > Micromonospora > Micromonospora sp. CPCC 206061. The sequence goes on along the minus strand of NZ_JBAKHX010000014.1, from coordinate 8,560 downwards.
CGTTCCAGGAGTACCTGGCCGCCAAGCAGGCGGTCGACGAGGGCGATTTCGGGGTGCTGACGGCGCACGCGCACCTGCCCGCCTGGCACGAGGTGGTGGTGATGGCGGCCGGCCACGCCAGCGCGAGCGCCCGGGAAGGGCTGCTGTACGGGCTGCTCGACCGCGGCGCAGCGGACATCGCGCGGTCACACCGCGAACTGCTGCGTCTGATCGCCCTCGCCTGCCTGGAAACCTCGCCGGAGCGAGGGCCCGAGCTGGAGGCGGCGATCCGGAAGGCAACCGCCAATCTCCTTCCGCCGCGCACCGAGGCCGCCGCCATCGCGCTCGGCCGGGCCGGACCGTTCGCGCTTGACCTGCTGATGGCCTCGCCAGTCGCGCCCAACGAGTACGCGCGGGTCCTGACCGTCAAAGCCGCGGCCGCGACCGCCGACCCCGCCGCACTGCCGCTGCTCGCCCGGCTGGGCGGCGACTCCCGGCTCGCCGTCGTCGACGCGCTGATCCAGGCGTGGCCGCGGTTCGACCCGGACGAGTACGCCCGCATCGTGCTCCGCGACTCGCCGCTGCGCGCCGGCGAGCTCGTGATCGACGACCGCGCCCAGCTGCCCGCGCTTCGGCACCTGCGCCACCTCCGGTACCTGACCGTCTCGTCGCTCGATATGGAACCGGTCGATCTCGGGTTCGTGCGAGACCTGAGCGACCTGCGGCACCTCTCGGTGTCCAACTGCGCCAGCCTCACCCCGCTCGCGGGCTATCCGCTCGACAGCCTCCGCGTCTCCGTCACCCACCCGCTGGACCTCTCGCCAACGGCGCACATGCCGCAGCTGTCGGAGCTGAGCGTGCGGGGCGAGGTGGAAAACGGCCGCGTGCTCCCCGGGCTCGACCTGTCCAGCCTCGGCATGGAGGCGCTGCCGTTCTACCGGATCGGCGCCGCCGAGTGGCCGCGGCTACGGCGGCTGTCGCTGTACGCGGTGGGGACCACGGCGCCACTCCAACAGGTGCGGCTGCCCCGGCTCGAACGGCTCGACCTCGACGTCGAGGGCTCGGACGTCGCCATCGTGCTGCCGCGGGCACCGGCCCCGCGGCACCTGTGCGTCCACTTCGCAGAGCCGCCCGACCTGTCCGCGCTCGCCGGTGCGGAGGTGCCCGCGATCGAGCTGCACCACCACGGGCACGACCCGCTCGATCTCCGGCCGCTGGCGGGGCTCGCCGGGGTGACCGTCAACGTGTACCGGCGACAGGCGCAGGTGCTCGGCGAAGGCGAACTCGGCCCGGGCAGCTTGGTGCGCAGTGCCTGGAACGACCTTCCAGCTACCCAGTGAAGACCACTTCGGGACGGGCCTTGCCATCCCGCTCGCTGACCACCGCAAGCAGCCCGCCGTCGGGGTCGAACACGGCGTACGGCCCGGCGATGCCGACCTGCGCCAGCGGCCCTCCGTGCGAGAGCGTCTTCGCCTCCGCCGGGTCGGCCTCGCGGGTGGGGAAGAACCGCCGGGCCGCATCGGCGAGCGGCAGGTTGACCACGTCGGGCGCGCCCTTTTCCAACTCTTCCAGCGTGGACGCCTCGGCCAGCGTGAAGCCCCCCACCGTCGTACGCCGCAATGCGGTCAGGTGCCCGCCGACGCCGAGCGCGGCACCGAGGTCGCGGGCGATCGCGCGCACATAGGTGCCCGAGGAGCACTCCAGGTCGACGTCGACGTCGACGGTCTCGCCGGCACGCCGGATCGCCAGCACGTCGAGGCGCGAGACCGTGACCCGGCGGGCGGCCAGCTCGACCTGCTCCCCCTCGCGTACCCGCTTGTAGGCCCGCTTGCCGTCGATCTTGATCGCGCTCACCGCGCTCGGCACCTGATCGATCTCGCCGGTGAGCGCGGCCAGCCCGGTGTGTACCGCGTCGTCGGTGACGTGACCCGCCGGCGCGGTCGCGACCACCTCGCCCTCGGCGTCGTCGGTGACCGTGCTCTGCCCGAGCCGGATCGTCGCCGCGTATCCCTTCGCCGACCCGATCACGTACGTGAGCAGCCGCGTCGCCCGGCCGACACCGATCACGAGCACGCCGGTGGCCATCGGGTCGAGCGTGCCCCCGTGCCCCACCCGCCGCGTGCGCGCCAACCGCCGCACCCGCGCCACCACGTCGTGCGACGTCATCCCCGGCGCTTTGTCCACCACCACAAGCCCATCACTCACGCCCCCACCCTGCCAGACCACCCCGAGTCACCCGTGAAACGGTGTCAGCGAACCGCGCCGACAACCGCCCAGGCGCCGGAGCGGAGGCGGGCGAGGAGGGTGACCAGGCGGAGCACGATGAACAGCGCCAGCCCGGCCCAGATGCCGCCGAGGCCAGCCTCCAGGGCGTACGCCAGCCAGATCGCCGGCAGGAAGCCGCCCACGGCCGCCACGATGGTCGCGTTGCGCAGGAAGCGGGCGTCGCCTGCGCCGATCAGCACGCCGTCGAGCGCGTACACGATGCCGGCGAGCGGCAGCAGCCCCACGAACCACGGCCACGCCACCATCGCCTGCTCGCGCACCGCCGGGTCTGAGCTGAACCACGCCGGCACCACGCCCGCACCCGCCCCGACCAGCACCGCGAAGCCGACCCCGCAGACGCCGCCGATCACCGCGATCCGGCGGCCCAGTTCGCGCGCCTCGGCGTCGTGCCCAGCGCCAAGAGCCGCGCCGACCAGTGACTGGGCGGCGATGGCGACCGCGTCCAGGGCGAGCGCGCAGAAGAACCACAGCTGGAGCGTGATCTGGTGGGCGGCCACCACTGCGGTGCCGAAGCGCGCCGCGACGGCGGTGGCGGACAGGAAGCTGGCCTGAAACGCCGCGCCCCTGATCAGCAGGTCGCGGCCGAGCACCACCTGCTGGCGCATCATCGCGGGGTGGGGCCGCAGCGGCACCCGCTCGACGACGATCGCCCGCAGGAACAGCACCCCGGAAACGGTCTGCGCGACCACGTTGGCGACCGCCGAGCCATTGAGGCCCATACCCAGCGGGTACACCAACACTGGGCAGAGCGCGGCGGAGAGCACGTTGGCGCCGAGCACGTAGCGCAGCGGTCGTCGGGTGTCCTGCACCCCGCGCATCCAGCCGTTGCCGGCGGCGGCGAGGAGTAACCCAGGGGCGCCCAGCACCGCGATCCGCAGCCACCCCGCGCCGGCGCCGGCCACGTCGGAGTCCGTTCCGGCGAGAGTACGCGCCAGCGGCCCGGCCGCCACCTGCATGGCGACCGCCAGGGCAACGCCCGCACCCAGCGCCAGCCACGACGCCTGTACCCCTTCGGCCACCGCGGAGGCGCGGTCGCCTGAGCCGTACCGGCGGGCGGCGCGCCCGGTGGTGCCGTACGCCATGATCGCGCCGAGCCACGCGGCGACCGACATGACCGTGCCGCCTATGGCGAGCGCCGCCAGCGGCAGCCTGCCGAGGTGACCGACGACGGCCGTGTCGACGAGCACGTACAGGGGCTCGGCGGCGAGCACGACGAGCGCCGGCAGCGCGAGGCTCGCGACACGGCGCAGCGAGTACTCGGACATCGCTCGCCATCCTGACATCGCCAGGTAATGACCGCAACGTCAATGACTACTTACGCACTCCATCGCGCAGCGCATGGTGACAGCCCGGGTCACCACGGATCTGAGCGCTTTACTGGCGCGTGTCCATCGACGTCTGAAGAGCGCGGCGAGCCTGCTCGCGGGCTTCCTCAGTCGTCTCCGGCTTTGGCTTACTCGCCATGAGACCGGTCCTTCCAGGGTGCGTGCGGCGCGCTCACGGCGCGCCCGCACTGCGGGCGATTGAGCGTGGCACCAGCGGACAACGCTCCGGGATCGCCGGAGAGATGGCCGGGGCGCCGGCCCGGGTCGGGTACGACCCTGGAGGGCACAGCAAACGGTCGATCAGGACCCAAGTTAGCGTTCAGTCAGGTGCAACCGCGCGTGGTTCCCGCGATACGGACCGGTAGTCTCAGCTTCATCAGCGCGCAAGGAAGTGCCAGCCGATCCACCACCAGAAGACGAGCAGCACGATCCGGCCCACCGGCACCCGCCCGACCTCATACCGCATGACGTATCCGCACACGTCGCCGAGCGTCGGAACGCGCGAGCCCTCCCGCCGCGCCGCCCACTCCACCGCGACGAAGAGGCCCATCGCGAACAGGAACCCCCCGATCGCCACCGCCCGTGTGAGACTCACCGCCGCACCAGCCCCCAGAACGCGGCCAGCCAGCCGAAGTAGCCCACCGAGCGGACCACCTCGCGCTCCAGCAGGGGATCGGCGAGCCGCGAGAACGTCGGATAGTCGTCGCTGGAGCCGAGCAGAAACGTGGCGCTCTCCAGCACACCGAAGACGGCGGCCGGCAGCAGCCACCACACCGCGTGCGGCCGCCATCCGCCGGGCAGCCGCCCCGGCTGGCGTACCCAGCCTGCCAACCCCACCCAGACAAAGACCCCGCCGACGGCGAGGGTGAAGAGATTGGCCTCGCGCGTAAAGCCCGGAAACTGACCACCGACCGCGGCGAGTGCGGCGAAGACCGGCACGGTGACCGCCGGACGGTCCCAGTAACGCGGTGCCGGGACGGCGACGTCCTCCTCGACCATAGGTCGATTGTCGCCGGGCTATCCGCCCGAGTCGAGACCCGCCAACTCGGCCCGGATCGCGGCCATCACCTCGTCGATCGTGCCGCGCCCGGTGAACCCGGCCGCCAGCCGGTGCCCGCCGCCACCCAGCGCCACGGCGACCAGGCTCACGTCGACCGCGCCCTTGCTGCGCATCGACACCGCCCACTCATGCGGGCGAACCTGCTTGACGAGGCAGCTCACGTCGGCCTCGGCGGCGATGCGCACCGAGTCGATGAGCGCCTCCAGCACATAGGGCTTCTGTTCGTACCGCGTCAGGTCGTCGAGGGTCGCGTACGTCCACGCCAGGCCGAGGCCACCGGCCACGTCAGGCTCGAGCTGGGCCCGCTGGAGCACGTCACCGTACAGCCGGATGGCCCCGAACGGCCGGGTGTCGAAGATCCGCCGGGAGATCTCGCCGGGGCTGATGCCGGTGGCGAGCAGCCGGGCGGCCATCTCGTGCACCGCCGGGGTGGTCATGTCGAAGCGGAACGAGCCGGTGTCGGTGGCCAGCGCCACGTACAGGCATTCGGCGATCTCCGCGTCCAGCGGCACGCCCAGCCGGGTCAGCAACTGCTCGGCCACCACCGAGGTCGCGGCGGCCGTGGGGTCGATCAGGTTGATCCCGCCGAAGCCGGGGTTGGACGCGTGGTGGTCGAGAACGATCGAGGCGCCCGCGCGGTCGAGCCGATCGACCAGCCCGCCGAGCCGCGACGCGCTCGCCGCGTCGAAGCAGACCAGCAGGTCGGGGTCGGGGTCGGCATCTGCCTCCGGCACGAGCAGGTCGAGCCCGGGCAGCCCGCGGAACGGCGGCGGCACCTCGAGCGGGCCCGGAAACGTGGCCTGCAACCGGGGCAGGCCCAGCCGGCGCAGCCCCAGCGTGAACCCCAGCATGCTGCCCAGCGCGTCACCGTCGGGGTTGACGTGGCAGACCAGCAGCACGCTGGCCTCGGGCGGCAGGCCGTGGACAGCCGCGACCGCCGCCTCCCAGTCGGCCACGGATGGCCCGGACGTGTCGGCCGCCGGCTCGACGAGCGTGGTCACCGTTCGTCCTCTTCGGCCGACTCGTCATCCGGCTCGTCTTCGCGGTACGGGTTGGAGTCGCCGGCGTACGCCTTGCCGGCCGCGAGCCGCTGCACCTCGGCGTCCGCCATGCGGGCCTGGGCCAGCAGGTCGTCCAGGTGCTTGGCGTGCTCCTGGACGTTGTCGTGCACGAACGTCAGCGTCGGCGAGTGCCGCAGCCCGAGCGCCTTGCCGACGGTGCTGCGCACCATGCCCTTGGCGCTGTCGAGCGCGGCGGCGGTGCCCGCCTGAGCGGCGGCATCGCCGAGGACCGTGTAGAACACCGTGGCGTCGCGCAGGTCGGCCGTGATCCGGGCGTCGGTAATGGTGATCATGCCGAGCCGGGGGTCTTTGATCTGGGTACGCACCACCGACGCCACCAGTTCCCGCACACGCTCCGCGTGCCGGCGCACCTTGGCTGGGTCCGTCATCTCGTCACCTCCGCAGCACGGCCAACAACCCTGAACACTACCTGTGTGAGTACCCAGGTCCAGGGCCCTGCCTACTCATCGTCACCGTGTAGCCGGCGCTTGACGGAGAGCAATTCGATCTCCGGACGGCCGGCCACCGCCCGCTCGCACGAGTCGAGCACCTCGCCCGCGTGGCGGGGCTCGGCGGCCACCACCGCGACGCCGATCTCGGCGCGGGCGTGGAGGTCGAGAGCGCCGACCTCCGCCACCGACACCTCGAACCGGCGCAGCGCCGCGATGATCGGTCGCACGTAGGAACGCTTGGCCTTCAGCGACCGCGAGTCGCCAGGCAGCAGGACGTCGAAGACTGCCGTACCGGTGTACACGGCGAGGAAATCTACGCGAACGCGGCCAGCTCCCGCCTGGAGGGGCGGGGTGGCCGCGTCCGCGTCGATCTGTCAGGCGCGCTTCTTCTCGCGCATCTCGAACGTCTCGATGACGTCGCCCGCCTGAAGGTTGTTGTAGCCCTGCAGGGTCAGACCGCACTCGAAGCCCTCGCGGACCTCGGTCGCGTCGTCCTTGAACCTCTTCAGCGAGCTGATGGTGAGGTTGTCGGCGACCACGGCGCCATCGCGCAGGAGGCGCGCCTTGGCGTTGCGGCGCATGAGACCCGACCGGACCAGACAGCCGGCGATGTTGCCGATCTTGGACGAGCGGAAGACCTCGCGGACCTCCGCCGACCCGAGGTCGACCTCTTCGTACTCCGGCTTGAGCAGGCCCTTGAGCGCCGCGTCGATCTCCTCGATGGCCTGGTAGATGACCGTGTAGTACCGGATCTCCACACCCTCGCGGTCGGCTATCTCGCGGACCTTGTTGGAGGCCCGCACGTTGAAGCCGATGATCGTCGCAGCCTCAGAGGAGGCGCTGGCGAGCATGACGTTGCTCTCGGTGATCGCGCCGACACCCCGGTCAAGGATCTTGAGCTGCACCTCGTCCGGAATCTCGATCTTGAACAACGCATCCTCCAGGGCCTCCACCGAACCGGAGACGTCACCCTTGAGGATGAGGTTGAGCGTGGTCTTCTCGCCTTCCTTGATCTGCTCAAGCAGGTTCTCGAGCGTGACCCGGGAACCACGGTTGGCGAAGCTGGCCGCACGCCGGCGGGCCTGCCGCTGCTCGGCGATCTGCCGGACGGTGCGGTCGTCCGCGGCGGCGAGGAACGTGTCGCCCGCCCCGGGGACAGCCGTCAGGCCGAGCACCTGCACCGGACGCGCCGGCCCGGCCTCGGTGACCGGCTTGAAGTTCTCGTCCAGCATGGCCCGGACTCGACCGTGCGCTCCACCGGCGACGATCGAGTCGCCGGCCCGCAGGGTGCCCTTCTGGACCAGCACCGTGGCCACCGCTCCCCGACCCTTGTCCAGGTGCGCCTCGATCGCGACACCCTGGGCGGGGCCGTCGATCGCGGCGGTCAGCTCGAGCGACGCGTCGGCGGTCAGCAGGACGGCCTCGAGGAGGTCGTCGATGCCGACGCCCGGCTTGGCGGCCACGTTGACGAACATCGTGTCGCCGCCGTACTCCTCGGCCACCAGTCCGTACTCGGTGAGCTGCTGGCGCACCTTGTCGGGGTTGGCCTCCGGCTTGTCGACCTTGTTGACCGCGACCACGATCGGCACCTCGGCCGCCTTGGCGTGGTTCAACGCCTCGATCGTCTGCGGCATGACGCCGTCGTCGGCCGCCACGACCAGGATGACGATGTCGGTCACCTGGGCACCACGGGCACGCATGGCGGTGAACGCCTCGTGACCCGGGGTGTCGATGAAGGTGATCGCCCGCTCGTTGCCGTCGTGCTCCACCATGACCTGGTACGCGCCGATGTGCTGGGTGATGCCGCCGGCTTCGCCCTCGATCACGTTGGTCTTGCGGATGGCGTCGAGCAGCTTCGTCTTACCGTGGTCGACGTGGCCCATGACGGTCACGACCGGTGGCCGGCTGACCAGCCGGTCTTCGGCGACCGCCGCGTCGAGGTCGATGTTGAACTGCGCGAGCAGCTCACGGTCCTCGTCTTCGGGGCTGACGATCTGCACGTCGAACCCGAGGTGCTCACCCAGCAGCAGCAGGGTTTCGTCGGAGCACGACTGGGTGGCCGTGACCATCTCGCCCAGGTTGAACATCTCCTGCACGAGCGAGCCCGGATTCGCGTTGATCTTGTCTGCGAAGTCCGAGAGCGAGGCACCACGCGACAGCCGAATCGCCTGGCCGTTGCCGCGCGGCGCGCCGGAGCTCATGGTCGGCGCGGACAGATTGTCGAACTCTTGTCTGCGCTGCTTCTTGGACTTGCGACCACGGGTCGGCTTGCCACCCGGACGGCCGAAGGCACCCGCGGCACCGCCGCCACGCCCGCGCCCGCCGCCACCGGGACGGCCACCGCCGCCAGCCGGCGCGCCCGGACCACCGCCGGGACCGCCGCGGAAGCCGCCGCCA
>NZ_JBAKHX010000013.1:0-135362 GCF_036906915.1 Micromonospora sp. CPCC 206061 | reverse complement strand
CCCGCCGCGCCCGCCCGCCGCGCCCGCCCGCCGCGCCCGCCGCCGCGCAGGCTCCGCCCGCCCTCCTCTCGTCGATCAAGGGCAAACGCACGTGGTTCGATCTCAAAACCACGGGCGTTTGCCCTTGATCCATGCGTTTTCCCTTGGTCGACGCCCGCCGGCAGCGCGGCGCGCAGCTTGCTGTCATCGTCGTCGGCGGCGGCGATGCGGTCCGCGTCGGGACTAGCGCAGAAGGCGCGATATCTGGCGCGCGCCCTCAACCCACCTGCCCGCGCGGCGCTCTGCACCGGCGGGTCGGGGTGAGGGCGGGCGGGAGGCTTAGGCCATCTCGGGGTGGCCGAAACGGGCCACGTAGTGCCACACCCGCTTGAGGGCCTGCTGGTCGTAGCGGCCGGTGCGGGACGCGTCACCGATGATCGCGGCGTCGAGCCAGCCGTCCCGGGCCAGCACCGCGCCCAGATCGACGAACTCCGGGCCGCGGTACTCGGGGTGCCGGCGCAACTCGTCGACGTGCAGCCGGAAGCCGCCGTGCCACTCGACCGGGCAGCCGAGCGCGTTCGCCTCCGCCTCGACCGCCGTGCCGCGATAACACGGGTCGAGCACCAGCGCCTCGACGTCGCGAGCCAGCTCGACCGGGCCGTGCACGTGCGCCTCGACATAGTCGTCGAGCGGCTCCTGCTCATCCGCCAAAGCCAACGAAACCAGCGTCGACAACCGCGTCACCACCCCGAAGTGTTCCGGCTCGAACACGCTGTCGGGGTAACAGAACGTGGTGCGGTCGAGGGTGTCGGTGGTCAGCCGCAGAAACGAAGACCCGAACCGCGGCGACCCGCCCACGGTGCGACGGCGGAAGTTCAGCGACCCGTACCTGGGACGGTGGGCCGCCGGCCCGCCGTCGTAGGCTCCCGCGAACATCCGGCTCTCCCACCGCCAGCGGTCGCCGCCCTCGTGCGCGGTCAGCCCACCGTTGCTGGTGCCGGTCTCGAACTGCGACCGGTACACGCCGTCGCGCGCCATGGCCCGCAGGATCGGCTCGCCCGCCGCAAGCCGGTCGGGGTGGAAGTGCAGTGTCACGCGCCACGCCGGGTCGGCGCCGTCACCGGTGGCCAGCGCCGCGACGTGGGCGAGTGCGAGCGCCCGCGGATCTTCCATCGCCAGAGTATCCATCGGCGCTCCGACCTCCCGCACGGCATAAATCGCCGGGTGCCGGCCGCTGCCACCGCGAAACACCCGTGAGCGCCCGACGCTCGCCCACCGCCCACCGATCAAGGAACATCGCATCGATCAAGGGCAAACGCACGCGGATCTGAGATCGAACCACGTGCGTTTGCCCTTGATCGGCGGGAAGCCCGAACGCGGGCGGGAAGGCCGAACGCGGGCGGGAAGGCCGAACGCGGGCGGGAAGGCCGAACGCGGGCGAGAAGGCCGAACGCGGGGAACGCGGGGGTCATGGGTCGGGGGCGGCCTCGGGGGAGGTCTCGGAGCGGGCGGCGGCGCGGGACAGGCGGGCGGTCAGCGTGTGCAGGTGTGCCAGGAGTTCGGGCGGTTCGCGCACCTCGAACTCGAAGCCGAACGCCGCCGTCCACACCGCCAGCTGATCCAGGCTGTCCGAGCCGATCCGCACCAGGCAGGTAGCGTCGTCGATCGGTTCGACCACGCCGACATTGGGCGGGATCTCATCGGCCACCTCGGACAGTGGAGCGTGCATGACGAGCACGGCCTGATAGCGGTACTGGTGTGTGGTGACCCCGAACGCCAGGTACCGCGCCAGGTCTTCGGCGGGCAGCGGGCGGGGCGTGAAGCGCGGCCCGGTGGGCACCCGCGGGGTGAGCCGGTCGGCTCGAAACGTGCGCCAGTCGCCCCGGTCCACGTCCCAACCGAGCAGGTACCAGCGCGGTCCATTGTGGACAAGACGGTACGGTTCGACATCCCGCACCGCCACGCCCCCGGCGCGTGACCGGTAGTCGAAGCGTAGCCGCACCCGGTCACGCACGGCGGCCGCGATCGCGGTCAGGGTCGACGGGGTGACGGTCGGGCCGAGCGTGGGCGTGGTGACCACCGCCGCACCCAGCGTGGTGACCTGATGGCGCAGCCGCGACGGCAGCACCTGGTCGAGCTTGGCCAGCGCGCGCACGGACGTCTCCGCGATGCCGGTGACGGCGCCCGCCGCCGCGGTGCGCAGCCCCACCGCGACCGCGACGGCTTCGTCGTCGTCGAGAAGCAGGGGCGGCAGCGTCGCGCCGGCGGCCAGCTGATAGCCGCCGCCCACTCCCCCGGTCGCGTTTATCGGGTACCCGAGCAGCCTCAGCTTGTCGACGTCGCGCCGCAGGGTGCGTGGGCTGACGTCGAGCCGATCCGCAAGCGCCGGCCCTGACCAGTACCGGTGCGCCTGGAGCAGGGTGAGCAAGCGCAACAGGCGCGCGGACGTCTCCAGCATTTTTCGATCTTCGCACCGATCGCGGTCAAAAGATGGCCGCGATTGTCTCTAGCGTCGCTGGTATGACGATTCTTGTGGCCGGCGCGACCGGCAACGTTGGCAAGCCTTTGGTCGAACAGCTCCTGGCGGACGGGCATCCCGTCCGCGCTCTTACCCGAAACCCGGCGAAGGCCGACCTGCCGGCCGGCGCGGAGGTCGTGGCCGGCGACCTGTCCGACACCGCGGGCCTACCCGCCGTGTTCGCTGGGGTGCGAGCGGCGCACCTGATCAACGTCGAGGGCGCCGACGGCGCGGCGATCGTGCGCGCGGCCCGGGAGGCCGGCGTGCGGCGGGTTACCGTGCTGCGCGGCGACTTCGCGAAGACGCCGCTGGAGGAGGCGATCGAGGCCAGCGACCTGGAGTGGACGTTCCTGTCACCGGTGGAGTTCATGTCGAACGCGCTGGAGTGGGCCGAGGCGGTGCGCACCGAGGGCGTGGTGCGCGAGGGTTTCCCGGAGTCGAAGAGCGCGATGGTGCACGAGGCGGACATCGCCGCGGTCGCCGCGACCGCGCTCACCACGGACGGGCACGCCGGGCAGGACTACTGGCTGACCGGGCCGGAGGTGCTGACGCCGCCGGAGAAGGTGCGTGTGATCAGTGAGGTGCTCGGCCGCGAGGTGCGCTTCGTCGAGCTGAGCACCGAGGAGATCGTGGCCCAGTGGCGCGGTGAGGGATACGGCGAGGACGACATCGGGTTCTTCCTGACCATGCGCACAGACCCGCCGGAGGCCGGGTACACGGTGCTGCCGACGGTGGAGAAGGTGACCGGCCGCCCGGCCCGGACGTTCGCCGAGTGGGTGCGCGAGCACGCGGCCGCCTTCGACGGAAATGTAGCGGCGCTGTAGCTACCCCTGGAGGCTCGCCTCCTAGGTTCACGCCATGACGGGCATCGCGCGCGTCGCCCGTGCGGTCGCGGTGGTGTGGCGGGCCGGGCGCGCGAACTTGATCGTTTACGTGGCGCTCGCGCCGGTCGCCGGCACGCTTCCGGTGCTGGTCGCGTGGCTCACCAAGCTGGTCCTCGACCGGATCGTCGACCCGTCGGCGGGCGCGATCGCGGGCCCGGTGACCGCGCTCGCCGTCGCCGCGGTCGGCACCGCCGTGGTGCCGCACCTGACCGAGTACCTGCGGGCGCAGGTGGGCCGGTCGGCGGCGATGGTGGCGCTCGGCGAGCTGTACCGGGCGACCGACCGGCTGACCGGGCTGCGCCGCCTGGAGGAGGCCGAGTTCCAGAACACGCTGCGCCTCGCCGAGCAGGCCGGCCGGGACGCGCCCGCACGCAGCGTCGACGGGCTGCTCGGCCTGGTGCAGGGCGGCGTGCAGCTCGCCGGCTTCCTGGGCGCGCTCGCCGTCCTCAGCCCCACCATGACCGGACTGGTGGCGCTCAGCGCGATCCCGGCGCTGGTGGCCGAGATCCGGCTGAGCCGGCAGCGGGCCAAGCTGCTGTGGGACATCACGCCCGGCTGGCGCCGGGAGATGTTCTACGCCAGCCTGCTGACCAGCCTGCCGGCCGCGAAGGAGCTGCGCCTGCTGCGGCTGGGCGGGCTCTTTCGCGGCCGCATGCTCGGCGAGCTGAGAGCCGCGCACGGCGCGCGGCGCGTGCACGACCGGCGGGAGGTGCGCACGCAGGGCGTGCTCGCGGTGCTCGGCGCCGCGACCGCCGGCGCCGGGCTGGTCTGGGCGGTCGGCGCGGCCCGGTCGGGCGCGCTGTCCGTCGGCGACGTCGCGGTCTTCGTCGCGGCGGTGGCAGGGGTACAGGGCGGCCTCACCTCGGTCATCGGGCACATCGCCGGGCTGCACAACGCGATGCTGATGCTCGGCCACTACGAGGGCGTCTCCACCGTCGCGCCCGACCTGCCGGCCCCCCGCGACCCGCGCCCGGTGCCCCCGCTGCGGCACGGCATCGAGCTGCGCGACGTGTGGTTCCGGTACGGGCCGGAGCACCCGTGGGTGCTGCGCGGCGTGAACCTTTTCATCCCCAGTGGACGGTCGGTGGCGCTGGTCGGGCACAACGGCGCCGGCAAGAGCACGCTCGTCAAGCTGCTGTGCCGGTTCTACGACCCGACCCGAGGCGCGATCCTGTGGGACGGCGTCGACCTGCGCGAGTTCCTCGTGACGGACCTGCGGACCAGGATCGGTGCGGTCTTCCAGGACTACATGACGTACGAGATGACGGCGGCGGAGAACATCTGGCTCGGCGACGTGCCGCCGGACGGCCCGGACCGGGTGCCGGGCGGCGACCTCGGGCGGATCCGGGACGCGGCCCGCCGCGCCGGTGTCGACGAGGTGCTCGCGGGGCTGCCGCGCGGGTACGGCACGATGCTGTCCCGCGTCCTCGAACTGGACGACGACTCGGACGACCCGGGCGTGCTGCTCTCGGGTGGGCAATGGCAGCGGGTGGCGATCGCCCGGGCCATCCTGCCGGCCGTTCGTGACCTGCTGATCCTCGACGAGCCGAGCGCCGGCCTGGACGCCGAGGCGGAGCGCGACATCCACGTGCGGCTGCGCGAGTACCGGGCCGGCCGCACCAGCCTGCTGATCTCCCACCGCCTGGGCACGCTGCGCGACGCCGACCTGATCGTGACCCTGTCGGCGGGCGAGGTCGCCGAGCAGGGTTCGCACGAGGCGCTGATGGCGCGGGGCGGCCCCTACGCCGCTCTCTTCGAAGCGCAGGCCGAGGGCTACGCCCCCGTCTGAGCCAGGTCGGCGAGGAACAGCCGCAACAGGTCTGGCACGTGAAACGTCGTCGGGGTCACCGCCTCCAGCAGGTTGGCCTCGGTCAGGCGGTCCAGGAGGGCTACAGCGCGCCGCTCGGAGGTGCCGATCATTGCCGCCGCCTGGGCGCCGGGGAACTCCGGTACGCGTAGCACCGCGACCGTCCGGAGCGCGGTCGCGGCGGCGCGGTCGTCCGGGTCGGGGCTGCCGGCCAGCTCGCCATAGCTCGCCCAGAAGCTGGACCGCAGCGCGAGGTCGTCGGCGCGCAACTCGTCGAGGCGGTCGCGCTCGTCGGCGAGCCGGGCGGCGAGGTCTGCGAGGGTCCAGTCGCCGCGGGCGGCCAGCCGGGCACCGGCGATCCGCAGCGCGAGCGGGTTGCCGTCGCAGAGCGCGACCAGCCGCTGCGCCATCGGCGGGTCGGCGGCGACCCGTTCGTCGCCCGCGACGAGGCCGAGCAGGCGCATGCCGTCCGCGACGCCGAGCCGCTCCAGCCGCAGCCGGGTGGAGTCGAGGGCGCACATCGGGCGGTTGCTCGTGATGAGCACCGCGCAGCCCGGCCCGGCCGGCAGCAGTGGGCGTACCTGGTCGACGCCGGCCGCGCCGTCGAGGACGATGAGCAGCCGCCGCGCGGCCGTCTGAGACCGGAACATCGCGGCTGCCTCGGCCGGGTCGTCGGGCACGCCGCCGGGTGGCACGCCCAGCCCGCGCAGCAGCCGGCCGAGGGCGTGGGCGGGATCGACGCCCGGCGCGCCGGCCCCGTCGCCCCGCAGGTCGAGATGGAGCTGCCCGTCCGGGTACCGGCTGGCCAGCAGGTGCCCGGCGCGGATGACCAGCGCCGTCTTGCCGATACCGCTGGGACCGTGCACGACCACGACCGAGGGCCGGTCGGCGGTGGCGCAGGCGGTCCGAAGCACCGCCAGCTCCCGTGCCCGGCCCACGAACGTCACAGGGTCCGGCGGCAGCTGGCGCGGTGGCTCGGAGGCCCGCGCGGGCACGCCCGCGACCACCGGTGGCTCGGGCTCGCCCGGCGGCGACAGGTCCGGGGCACGGCGCAGGATCGCCTGGTGCAGCGCGGCGAGCTCTACGCCCGGCTCGATGCCGAGCTGCTCGGCGAGCACCGCGCGGGCCCGCGTGTACGCCGCGAGGGCCGCGGGCGCGTCGCCGGACCGGTATAGCGCGAGCATGAGCTGGCGGTGCAGGCGTTCCCGGAACGGGTGGGTCGCCACCAGCAGCCGCAGGTCGGCGGTCACGGCGGCGTGCTCGCCTACCGCCAGCCGCGCCTCCACCAGGTCTTCGATGGCCGCGAGGTGCTGCTCCTCCAGCAGCGCGATCCGGATGGCGAGGTCGGGGCCGGGGTCCACGTCTTCGACCGGCGCGCCCTGCCACAGGTCCAGCGCCTCCCGAAACCGGGACGCCGCCGCCGGGTAGTCGTCGCGGACGAGCGCGGACCGGCCCGCCTCGGTGACGGTCTGGAACCGCCGCAGGTCGAGCTCGTGCGGCTCGACCCTCAGCAGGTATCCCGACGGGCTCGCGACCAGCCGATCACCGGCGTCCACCTCGCCAAGCACGCGGCGCAGGCCGCTGGCGTACGTGCGGAGGTTGGCGACCGCCGAGCGGGGCGGGCGGTCCCACAACTCGCCGACGAGCCGGTCGAGCGAGACCCGCTCGTTGGCGGACAGCAACAGCGTGGCGAGCATGGCCCGCGGTTTGCGCGGCCCCACGGCGACGCGGTGCTCACCATGCCCGGTCACACCGAGCCGCACCGGGCCGAGCACCTGAAACTGGAGTCCCAATATGTGCCTCAATCCCTTGAAGATCAAGGCCCCCCGTCGGGTCACATTAGACACGCGCCGGGCGGTCGGCAAGGGGCCCGGGTCGCGGCGATGTATCGGCGCTGTACCTCCACGTGTACCGGAGGTGCATACGTTCCACCCAAGCAAGACAATGATCATGATTGGAGGGAACATCGTGACCAAACACGTCGGCGCTCTCGCCGACCGACTCCTGGCGTTGGTGCTGCCGAAGACCACCGCGTCCGCCGCCTGCAACCCGGGCTGCGGCCAGGTGCCCATGTGCTGCCGGTACACCAACACCAAGTTCAAGTGGCGCACCTGTGGTGGCCCCAGCTGTGCCTGTTGGTGGGGCGACTGGTGCTGAGCACCAGCCGGTGAAACCGTCGCGGCCGGACATCGCACCCGGCCGCGACCCACCGTTCGTTTCATCGTCCACTCAGGAGTGACGTCATGCCCACCATCGTCGCGGCCATCGCCGTACTCACCGCGCTCGTCCTGTTGAACCTGCTGCTCACCTTCGGCGTCATCCGCAGGCTGCGCGAACACTCCGAGCAGCTGGCCGCCAACGCGCCGACCCGGACGCTCCCCGTCGGCGCCGCCGTGCCGGAGTTCAGCGCCACCAGCGAGCGGGGCGACGCCGTGTCGACCGCCACGCTGCGCGGCGACGGCGCGCTGGTCGCCTTCATGGCCCCGGACTGCGCCGCGTGCACCGAGCAGTTGCCGGCGGTACGCGAACGGCTCGCCGCGGCGGCTGGCGGCCCGGCGGCCGTGCTGGTGGTGTTCACCCGCCTGCGCCCGGCGACCGACCCGAACGACACGTCCGCCGCCGAGCTGGCCGAGTCGCTCGGCGTGGCCGGCAGCACCGCGCTGATCGTGCACGAGCCGCTCGACGGGCCGGTCCAGACGGCGTTCCAGGTGGCGGCGTTCCCCGCGTTCTACCTGGTCGACCCGGACGGCAGGGTGGCCGCGGCCAGCAACGGCATCGCGGACCTACCCGCGCCGCCCCGACGGTCCGCCGTCGGCCCCGTCGGCCCCATCGGCACGGTCCGCGCCGCGGACCCCGTCGCGGCTGGCTGAGGGTGACGATGGCGGCTGGTCCAAGCCCCGGAGGCGCCGGACGACCACGCCCCGCACCAGGTCGGGTGTGAGCGGGCCGAACATCCGCGAGTCCATGCTGTGCTGGGGCGCGTCGCCGAGGACGTAGAGCCGCCCGTCGGGCAGGCCGGCCACCCGCTTCACGATCAGCTGGCTGCGGGCCACCCGCTCGCCGTCCGGGATGATCACGCCGGGCGGCGGCAGGCAGACGACGACGGCACCGACCCGCAGCCGCCGCCGGAACCCGCGCCGCAGCACCAGAAGCTGGTCGCCGTGCTGGTACGTGGGCGTCATGCTGTCGCCCTGCACGCCGACGACCTGCAGCACCGCGCGGACCACCAGCAGCAGGCCGGCGACCAGCACAACCATGGCGCCGGCCACGCCCAGCAACGTCAGTCCATCCACGACACCACCGTAACGACACACGATCACCGGAGCGCCGACCGTGCCGTACCTGTTGCTCTTCGCCCAGTGCCTGATCGGTCTCACGTTCGTGCTCTCGGTCGCCGGCAAGCTGCGCGGCGGCCGGGCGTTCCGGGCGTTCGAGGAGTCCTTGCGCGGCATGGCGCTGCTGCCGGGCCGGCTGGTCCGGCCGGTCGCCGCGGTCGTGGTGGCCGCCGAGGCGGCGGTGCCGGTGCTGCTCCCGCTGCCCGGCTCGCCGTTCACCACCGCCGGTTTCCTGCTGGGCGGGGCGCTGCTGGCGGCGTTCACCGCGGCGGTGGCGCTGGTCCTGCGCCGCGGCACGGCCGCGGAGTGCCGGTGCTTCGGCGGCACCGCCCCGGCGCCGTTGCGCCGCCACCACATCGTGCGCAACGCCGCGCTCATCGCGGTGGCCGCGGCGGGCGCGTACGCGGCGTGGCGCGGCACCGCGACGACCGGGCAGGCAGCCGCCGTCGCGGCGCCGCTGGGCCTGGTGGCCGCACTCGCCGTGGCGTACCTGGACGATCTCCTGGCGCTGTTCGCCCCCGCGCGGCCGGGCGCGTTCCGGAAGGTATAGCCAGCACTACCGCGCCGGGGGCGCGCCGCCAGTACCGTGCGAAGGATGCCGGTCCTCACCGCGCTGGACGCGCTCACGATGCGGCCCACGCGGTTTCTGCGCAGCTCGTGGCCGTGGCGGTCGGCCCTCTACCTGGCCACCGGCGCGGTGCTGGGGTGCACCACGACCGTCGGCGCCGCCGAGTTGATCTACGGTCCGCTCACGCTGCCGCTGTTCGCCGTCGCCGTGTGCCTGTACCTGCCGGTCATCGCCTGCGCGGTCCTGGTCACCCGGCTGGAGCGGCGGCGGCTGCGGCTTGTCGACCGGTACCCGGTGGACGACCCCCACGAGCCGCTCGACGGGCCTGGTTGGCGGCACCGCCTTCGGGTCCGGCTGCGGGAACAGGCGACCTGGCGGGAGTTCGGCTACGCGGTCATCTCGGGCGGCGTCCTGTGCTGGCTGGACGGATTGGTGGTCGTGTTCGCGATCTGGTTCCCGGCAACGTTCCTGTTCTCGCCCATGTACGGCCCCAGCGATCCAGCCCACTACGTGATAGCCATGTGCGGGGTCGTCCTCCTGCTCGCGGCGCCGTACCCGGTGACCGCCTGGGCCGGCGCCCGCGCCGCGCTCGCCAGAGCGCTGCTCGCCCCTCGCGAGTCCGACCTCGGCGAGCGGCTGGTCGAGGTGACCCGGTCGCGGGCGCGACTCGTCGACGCGTACGAGATCGAGCGCCGCCGGATCGAGCGCGACCTGCACGACGGCGCCCAGCAGCGGCTCGTGGCGCTGAACATGCACCTGGGCCTGGCCCGGCTGGAGGTATCGGCCGGCTCGCCGGCGGCCGAACAGCTCGCCAAGGCGCACGAGCTGGCTAAGCAGGCGCTCGTCGAGCTACGCGAACTGATCCGGGGCGTACACCCCAAGGTGCTCGCCGACCGCGGCCTGGTCGCGGCCGTCGAGGACGTCGCGGGCCGCTCGCCGGTACCGGTCGAGGTCGACATCCGCCTGCCGGGGCGCCTGCCCCGCGCGGTGGAGGTCACCGCGTACTTCGTCGTGGTCGAGGCCCTCGCCAACGTTGCCAAGCACAGCGGCGCCACCCGTGCCACCGTCACCGCGTCCATCGTGTCCACCACGGACGGTGTGGACAGGCGGGTGCGGCTGCGGGTGGAGGACGACGGCACCGGCGGCGCCGACCCGGACGCCGGCACGGGCCTTTCCGGCGTGGTCGACCGGGTCGCCGCCGTCGACGGCACCGTCGCGCTGTCCAGCCCGCCCGGCGGGCCCACCGTGCTCCAGGTCGAGTTCACCGGGATACCGGACGCATGGCGCGGGTGATCGTCGCCGAAGACGGCGTGCTGATCCGGGAGGGCATCACCGGCCTGGTCACTCGATTCGGTCACGAGGTGGTCGCGGCGGTCGGCGACGCCAGCGCGCTCGTGGCGGCCGTCCACGCGCACCGGCCGGACATTGTGGTCACCGACGTGCGCATGCCGCCGTCCTTCACGGACGAGGGCCTGCAGGCCGCGATCCGGCTCCGCCGCGCCGATCCCGACCTGCCGGTCCTCATCCTGAGCCAGTACGTCGAGCAGACCTACGCGGCGGAGCTGCTGGAGTCGGCGCGGCCGGGCACGGGCGGCGTCGGGTACCTGTTGAAGGACCGCATCGGCGACGTGGTCGAATTCGTCGACGCTCTGGACCGGGTCGCCAGCGGGTACACCGTGGTCGACCCGGAGGTGGTGCGGCAGTTGCTGAGCCGGCGGCGCGCCCCGCTGACCCGGCTGAGCCCGCGCGAGCGCGAGGTGCTCGCGCTGATGGCGGAGGGCCGGTCGAACGCCGCGATCGCTCGCACCCTCGTGGTCAGCGAGGCTGCGGTCGCCAAGCACATCGGCAGCCTCCTGACCAAACTGGACCTGCCGCCGGACGAAGACGACCACCGCCGCGTCCGGGCGGTGCTGGCATACCTGCGCGGCTGACCGCCGGCTCAGAAGTTCTTCAAACCGCCCCTTCAGCCTCGTTGGCGGGGCTGTCTCCCACGCTAGGGATGGCCGGCCAGGCTTTCGCCGGAAGGAAGGTATCGGCTCGGAACTCACGAAACGTTCCGGACTCGCTGCCTGTACCTGACCTACCGGGATCGACCGCTTGGCCGGCCACCTGAGCCGAAACCAGTGTCAGCTGCCGTACGCCTTGACCTCCAGGAGCCCGACGGACTGAGCGCCGCTCTGCATCAACACTCGCAGCTGGGTCGTACTGACGGCGCCGAACGTGACCCGGTTGTACTGGTTGAGCGCCATGGGATAGCCGCTCGCGCCGGGCACGTCGACGTAGGCGCTGCCGTTCCAGGATTGGAGCTTCCACGACGCGGGCAGGCGGACGCCGTCGTTGTCGTCGAAGAAGTACACCTCGGCCGAGGTGAGCGTCTGCGCGGACGCCCAGGTCAGCAGCGCCCACTGCTCGCCAGTGTTTGGCCAGGTGCCCCAGCGCGGGTTGACCGTGTCGTTCGACTGCGCCGGCTCGGCACCGTCGTTGATGGCGGCGACGCTCTCCCACGGCGAGGTGTACGACGCGGACGGCGTCGCCGTCGACGCCAGGTTTCCGCCCGGCACCGGACCTGGGTCGCCCGATCCCTTGATGAGGAACAGGTTGTCAGCGACGTTGAAGTAGGTGGCCAGGTACGACCCCGCAGCCGGGTTGGTGTGGTAGTAGTCGTCGTGGTTGCAGTCCAGCCGCTGGTCGTGGGCGCGGTCGGTGCACTTGGTCTGGATGACCACGTTCGGGCCGTCCTTGTAACACATCACGTCCCACTCGTCCGTGCAGTGCGCCTGGCCGGAACCGTTGGGGGCGTTGTTGTTGACCGCGCCGAGGGTGTGGCCCAGCTCGTGGGCGGCCACACCGGCACTCCAGCAACCGTTGTCGGCGCGCGCGTACTCCGGCCCGGAGTTGGACCGGTTTCCGTCGGTCTTGCGGGTGTCGCCGGCGAACCCGCCGATTCCACAGTAGACGTTCGCGTCGACGAACTGGAGGTACTTGCGGTCGGTTCGGGTGTAGCCGGCGGCGCGAACGGCGTTCAGCAAGGGCGCCCAGTCGTTGGCATTGAGCGCGGAGTCCGCGATCTGCACGTCGCGCACCACCGGTCGGCAGGCCCCGTTGACGGTCTCCGTGACGTATCGCACGTGCCGCTCGCCGCCGGTCTCCCGGGCGCTCTCGTTGAAGATGACGTCGACGCCCTCGGCCAGCGTCCGGAACGTCTCCAGGTATTGGGCGTACCGGCTGGTCGAGCCGTGTATGTAGAGCACCTCCACGCGCCGGCCGGAGGTGCCGTCACCCTCGCAGACCGCTAGCGCGTTGGCGTCCAGCGGCGCGGTGGTGAGCGGTTGGACGCTGCGCTTGACCGACAGCCCGGGCGGGGCAGCGTCCGGGCCGTGCGTACACATGGCCGGACTGACCCCCTTGACCTGGTAGAGGCCTGCGCATGGACCGTCCTTGGCGGCCACCAGGCCGCCGTAGATCATGCCCTGCGCGACGTCGTCGGCGGGCAGCCCGGCCCGACTGGACTCTTCGCCGGCGAACGCGCTGCCGCCCAGCAGTGCGATGACGACCGTCATGACGCAGGCGGCGGCCACGGCCATCCGGCGCCGATGACGAGCACGATGAAGCATGTCGCGGTTTCCCTTCACGAGAACCCGCGCGCCGCCCGGAGGACGCGGGAAATGGCGCCCCGTTGCCCGACCGCGCCAGCGGCGGCAAACAGGGACATCAACGATGTTTCGGTAGCCAACCAACAACAGACGTCGATGTCAAGACTTGGCGGCGTAGGCCCGGGATGGCCCTAAAATCTGATCATGCAGAGCGTGACGGTCGTGGAGGTACCGCAGTGGCAGGCGTCGGGGTCGCGCACCGCCTACCGGTTGCGGCAGGGCGCGGCGGAGCTGGCCGACTTCTTCGCGACCGGTGAGCGGCTACGCGCCGCCACGGACGGCCAGCCCACCGAGGCCCGCGACGGGGTTGCCGCTCTCGACACGCTCGTGGCCAACCTGAAAGCGATCCGGGCCGCCCGTGCTCGCGCGCTCGGGCCGACCGTCATCACGGTTGGCGGCGACTGCGCGGTCGATCTGGCGCCCATCGAGGCGGCACTGGCCACGTACGGCGACCGGGTCGCGGTGGTGTGGTTCGACGCGCACGGCGACCTCAATACACCGGTCTCGTCGCCGTCCGGCGCGTTCCACGGGATGGTGCTGCGCACCCTGCTCGGCGACGGCCCACCCGAGCTGGCCCCAACCCGTACGCTGCGCCCCGACCAGGTGGTGCTGGCGGGTGTGCGCGCGCTCGACCCGGCCGAGCGAGCGTTCGTCGACGAGCACGCGATCCGGCACGTGCCGGTGGCGGGGCTCGCCGATCCGGCCGCGGTGGCTGACGAGGTCGCGGCCACGGGCGCCGATGCCGTCTATATCCACATCGACCTCGACGTGCTGGATCCGGGCGTGTTCGGCTCGGTCGGCACGCCCGAGCCTGAGGGGTCGACGCTCGACCAGCTCGTCGCGGCGGTGCGGGCGCTCACCGCTCGCTTCACCCTCGCCGGGTTGTGTGTCGCCGAGTACGAGCCGGACCAGCCCAGGGACCGCGAAGTTCTCGCCGAGCTCGCCGCCGCGCTGCTGGCCGCGAACACCTGATCGAACGACGGCCCGGCCGCGTGGCGCCGGCCGTCGTTCTGCTGCTTCTCCGGTCGTGCGCTTACAGCCGGGCGGCCGGGTCGGTCTCCGGCTCCTGCTTCTCCAGCGGGGCGGCGCCGCCCACCGGCTCGCTGGGCGTGCGAGCCCGGTCGCCGTGCCCCCAACTTGGCTCAGTCTGGCTCAGAGCGGCACCAGGCCGCGGTCAGGCGGAGCCGCGCCACACGATGGGCGTAGGCAGGAAGATGCCGCCGGTTTCCGGCGCCTTCCCCATCAGCTGCTGCAGCACCAGGTCCGCCGCCTGGGCTCCGATCTTCTTGGCTGGCTGGTGCACAGTGGACAGAGACGGGTCGGTGCGCTGCGCCCACGGGCTGTCGTCGAAGCCGACGACACCCACGTCGCCCGGCACCGCCCGGCCGGCCTCACGCAGCACCTGCATGGCGCCGGCGGCGACCGCGTCCGAGGCGGCGAAGACGCCGTCGAGGCGCGGCTCCCGCTCGAGCAGCAGCCGCATGCCTTCCATGCCGGAGGCGTAGTCGTAGAACGGCACGTGAGCGACGAGGTCGGGCTTGAACCGGCGCCCGAGCGCCTGCCGGAAACCGGTGAGCCGGTCGGCGCCGGAGTCGCGGTCGACGGCGGCCGCGATCATGCCGATCCGCTTGCGGCCGGTCGCGGCCAGCCGCTCGGTGATGGCCCGCGCGGAGCCGACGTTGTCGATGCCGATGAACGGGATGCCCTGTTCAAGATCGGGCGGGTGGCCGACGAACGTGGCCGGCAGCGCCAGGTCCGTCACGACACGGGTGATCGGGTCGTTCGCCCGGGCCGACACGATGACGGCGCCGTCGACGAACCCTCCGCTGAGGTACTTGGTGATGCGCTCGGTGTCGCGCACCGAGTCGACGACCAGGTTGACGAGCTGGTAGTCGGCCGACGACAGGACGGCGTTGGCGCCGAGCATGATGGCGCCGATGTTCGGGTCTTCGAGGATCAGGCTTGGTGGTTCGAGTACGAGGAAGGCCACGGCCTGGGAGCGCTGCATGACGAGGTTGCGCGCGGCGGTGTTGGGCACGTAGCCGACCTCGGCGATGGCCGCCTCGATCGCCGCCCGGGCGGCGGCGGAGACGTACCCGCCGTTGAGGACCCGGCTGACGGTGCCGCGTGAGACGCCGGCGACGGCCGCGACGTCGTGCACGGTCGCCCGCCGCGACGCCCCCTTCCGCCGTTTCACGCCGTCACTGTAGCCCCAGCTCTTGACCGGGGCGAGCCGCTGTACTTAGTGTGTGCACGTTCACACATTCTTGATACTGACGAAACACAGGGGCATGTGTGCACGTGCACACATGCCGCACTAGGAGGAGCCCATGCCCGTTGCCGGCATCGGCCTCGGCTGCGACTACAACCCGGAGCAGTGGTCACCCGCCGTCTGGCGGGAGGACGTCCGCCTGATGCGGCAGGCGGGCATCGACCTCGTCGCCATCAACATCTTCGGCTGGTCATACCTCGAACCCCGCCCGGGTGAGTACGACTTCGACGGGCTCGACCGCATCGTCGCGCTGCTGCACGAGCACGACATCAAGATCAACCTAGGTACCGGTACCGCGTCGCCGCCGCCGTGGCTGTCCACGCTGCATCCCGAGATCCTGCCGACCGCGCCCGACGGCACCAGGCGGTACCCCGGCGGCCGCCAGGCGTGGTGTCCCAGCTCGCCGGTCTTCCGGCGACGGGCGTTGGCGCTCGTCGAGCAGGTGGCGCGGCGCTACGGGCAGCACCCGGCCATCGCGCTTTGGCACGTCTCGAACGAGCTGGGTTGCCACAACGCCCACTGCTACGACGAGGAGACCGCCGAAGCGTTCCGCCGCTGGCTGCGCAAGCGCTACGGCACCGTCGACGCGCTGAACGAGGGGTGGGGCACGTCGTTCTGGAGCCAGCGGTACGGGGACTGGGCCGAGGTGCAGCCGCCCCGGCAGGCGCTGTCGGCCCGCAACCCGGGGCAGATCCTCGACTTCCACCGGTTCAGCTCCGACGAGCTGCTCGACTACTACCGCGACGAGGTCGAGGTGCTGCGCCGGCACACCACCGTGCCCATCACCACGAACTTCATGGTCACCGCACACATCCGCAACCTGGACTACTGGACGTGGGCGCCCGAGGTGGACGTCGTCGCCAACGACCACTACCTCGACCACCGGCTCGACGAGCCCACGGCCGAGCTGGCCTTCGCCGCCGACCTCACCCGGGGCCTCGCCGGCGGGCGGCCGTGGATCCTGATGGAGCAGTCAGTAGGGGCCGTCAGCTGGCAGCCACACAACCTGGCCAAGGCGCCCGGCGAGATGATCCGCAACTCTCTCACGCACGTCGCGCGGGGCGCCGACTCGGTATGTTTCTTTCAATGGCGGGCCTCCGCACAGGGCGCGGAGAAGTTCCACTCCGCGCTGGT
Organism: Micromonospora sp. CPCC 206061; assembly: GCF_036906915.1. Taxonomy (NCBI): domain Bacteria; kingdom Bacillati; phylum Actinomycetota; class Actinomycetes; order Micromonosporales; family Micromonosporaceae; genus Micromonospora; species Micromonospora sp. CPCC 206061. Next base: position 119,212 of record NZ_JBAKHX010000013.1, on the reverse strand, counting down.
ACCGCACGCCGGTACCGACACCGAGGCGTGGCGGGAGGTGCTGCGGCTCTCGGCGATTTTGGACCGGCTGGACGAGGTCGCGGGAACCACTGTCGACACCGACGTGGCCCTGCTCTTCAGCTGGCAATCGTGGTGGTCGTGCGACGGGGAGAGCCGCCCGTCGCAGGCCGTCCGGTACCTGGACCAGGTGCACCTGGCGTACAACGCCTTGCGCGAGACCGGCGTGACCACCGACGTGGTCGCGCCCACCGCGGACCTTAGCCGCTACCGGCTGGTCGTCGTGCCGTGCCTGCACCTGGTCTCCGACCAGGAGGCGGCGGCCATCGACGCGTACGTGGCGGCCGGCGGGCACGTGCTCGTCACCTTCTACAGCGGCATCGTCGACCAGGACGACCGGGTACGCCTCGGTGGGTACCCGGGAGCGTTTCGCGACCTGCTGGGCGTGACGGTCGAGGAGTTCGTGCCACTGCCACCGGGCGACGAGGTGACCCTGGACACCGGAGGCAGGTGTCGACTGTGGACCGAACGGCTGCGCACCACCACGGCGGAGCCAGTGGCGCGGTACGTGGACGGTCCGCTCCCCGGGGTTCCGGCGGTCACGCGCAACGCGTACGGCGCGGGGACCGCGTGGTACGTCGCCACAGAGCTGCGGCCCGACGCGTTGCGCGACGTGGTGCGCGAAGCCGGTCGGGCGGCCGGTGTGCGGCCGCTAGGACCCGAGGGCGACGGCTCGGTCGAGGTGGTACGCCGCCGCGACGCGCGCCGCAGCTACCTGTTCATCGTCAACCACGGCACGTGCGACGTCGAGTACGCGGTGACCGGCCAGGAACTGGTGACCGGCGCCGTGGCGGACGGCCTACTACAAGTCCCCTCCGGCACGGTCCGGGTGGTTCGCGAGGAGTCGACATGACCCGGCGCCGGACCGCGCATCGCGGTGCCATCGCGTTCTTCGTGCTGCCCTTCGGGGTGCTGTTCGCGCTGTTCTTCGTCCTGCCCGTCGGATACGCCGTCGTCCAGTCGCTGTACGTCGTGGAGCGGACGGACATGTTCGGTCCGGCGCGGGAGGTCTTCGGCGGGCTGACCCAGTACGGATACGTCTTCTCCGACGGGCCGTTCTGGCGCTCGATCGGCCGGGTGCTGCTGTTCGGCGTCGTGCAGGTGCCGGTGATGCTGGGGCTGGCCCTGCTGACCGCTCTCCTGCTCGACTCGGGCCTGGTGAAGGCCGGACGGTTCTTCCGGTTGGCCTTCTTCATGCCGTACGCGGTCCCCGGCGTGGTCGCGGCCATCATGTGGGGCTTCCTCTACTCGCCGAACCTGTCGCCGTTCACGACGGTGACCAAGAGCGTCGACCTGCTCTCGGCCGACATAGTGCTGTGGGCGATGGCGAACGTCGTGACGTGGGTCTACGTCGGATACAACATGATCATCATCTACTCGTACCTGCTGTCGATCCCGACGGAGATCTACGAGGCCGCGCGGCTCGACGGCGCGGGACCGGTGCGGATCGCCTGGTCGATAAAGATTCCCCTGGTGATGCCGGCGCTGGTGCTGACCACCGTGTTCTCCATCATCGGCACGCTGCAGCTGCTCGCCGAACCGCAGGTGTTTCGCAGCTTCAGCTCCGCGGTTTCCAGCACCTACACCCCCAACCTGACCGTCTACTCCACATCGTCCATCCCGAACTTCAACCTGGCGGCCGCCTTCTCGGTGGTGCTCGCGCTCGCGACGTTCGCCCTGTCGTTCGGCTTTCTCAAGCTCACCCAACGGAAGGGGCTCCGGTGAGATCTCGCGAAAGCCTCTTCAGCCGCTCCGCGGCCATGCTCGTCATGGGCGTGTTCGCGCTCTACATCCTGCTGCCGGTCTGGTGGCTGATCGTCGCGGCGACCAAGGACCGCGCCCAGTTCACCGGCACCAACCCGTTGTGGTTCGCCAACTTCGCGTTCGTCGACAACGTCCGCGAGCTGTTGACGTACCGGGACGGCGTGTTCCTGCGGTGGATGGGCAACAGCATCGCGTACACCGGCGGGGCGGCGCTGTGCGGCACGCTGCTCGCGGCCATGTGCGGGTACGCGCTGTCGAAGTACCGGTTTCCCGGCCGGGAGACCCTCTTCAACGTCGTGCTCGGCGGGGTGCTCGTGCCGGCCACAGCCTTGGCCCTGCCTCTGTTTCTCATCTTCAGCTACGTCGGCGCGACGAACACGTTCTGGTCGGTGTTCCTGCCGAGCATCGTCAACCCGTTCGGTGTCTACCTCGCCCAGATCTACGCCGGCGCCAGCGTGCCGGACGAACTGCTGGAGGCGGCCCGCATCGACGGCTCCGGCGAGGTGCGCACGTTCTTCACCGTATCGAGCCGCTTGATGTTTCCGGGTCTCGTCACCATCTTCCTGTTTCACTTCGTCGCGGTGTGGAACAGCTTCCTGCTACCGCTGATCATGCTGGGCGACGAGCGGCTCTTCCCGGTCACGCTCGGCCTCTACACCTGGAACACGCAGGTGAACCAACTACCGGAGCTGCGCGGGCTGGTGCTCGTCGGCTCGCTGCTGTCGATCGCCCCGCTGATCGTCGCATTCCTGCTGTTGCAGCGCTTCTGGCGCAACGGCCTCGGCACCGGCGCCATCAAGTAAACCAAACCGGAAAGCGGGTCGCTCTCCATCGTTGGTCGCCACAGCTCCTACCAGTTTCCAAAGTAAACCCGGAAAGCGGGTCGCTCTCCGTCGTTGGTCGCCACGGCTCCTACCAGATTCCAAAAGTAAACGCGGAAGGAACGTCCCCATGAAAAGATCCGTCGGAATAGTCCTGACATCAGTACTGGCTCTCGCTGGCTGCTCCTCCGGCGGTGACGACGCCGCGTCCGGTGACACCGCCTCCAACGCCTGCGCGCCCTCCACCGGACAGGTCACGCTCAACTTCACCTCCTGGATCCCCGGGATCGAGGAGGTCGTCAAGGTCTGGAACGACAAGAACCCCAACATCCAGGTCAAGGTGCAGACCGGCCCGAACGGCAACGGCGGCACGTACCAGAACTTCTTCAACCAGCTCAAGGCGGGCAACGCCCCGGACCTCGGCCAGATCGAGTACGACACGCTGCCCAGCTTCCGCGTGCAGGATGGCCTGGCGAACCTCGCGGCCTGTGACATCGTCACCGGCGCCCAGGACAAGTTCGTCGAGTGGACGTGGAACCAGGTCACCTTCGGCGGCCAAGACTCGGTGTACGGAATCCCGCAGGACGCCGGCCCGATGGCCCTGTTCTACCGCGCGGACCTGTTCAAGCAGCAGGGGATCGCCGTGCCCACGACATGGGCGGAGTACGCCGCAGCGGCCGAGAAGGTGAAGACCGCGGGCGGGTACATCACGAACTTCTCGCAGAGCGACGTCAACCAGTTCGCCGGGCTGGCGTGGCAAGCCGGTGGCCGCTGGTTCGGCAACGACGGTTCACAGTGGACCGTCGACTTCTCGGACGCGAAGACCACCCAGGTCGCCGACTACTGGCAGGACCTGATCAGCCGCAAGCTCGTCTCCACCGTCCCGCCGTGGACCACCGAGTGGGACAACGCCTACAACACCGGCCAGGCGTGGACGTGGGTCTCGGCCGTCTGGGGCGCCAACTCCATCGCCACCGGTGCCCCCACCACGTCGGGCAAGTGGGCGGTGGCGCCGATGCCACAGTGGAACGCCGGCGACAAGGCCGCCGGCAACTGGGGTGGGTCGTCGACCGCCGTCTTCAAGACCTCGAAGCACCCATACGAGGCCGCGCAGTTCGCGCTGTGGCTCAACACCTCGGACGAGGCGCTCACCCTGCTCAACCAGAAGGCGAACCTGTACCCAGCCAGCAAGTCCGGCGCCACGCTGCCCGCGCTGACCACCGGCGTGGACTTCTACGGCGGCCAGAAGATCTACGAGGTGTTCGCCGAGGCCTCGACGCAGGTGTCACCGGACTTCGTGTGGGGTCCGCTGATGACGAAGACCTACTCGGACGCGGCCGACGGCTTCAAGGCCGCCGTGTCGGGCCAGGGCACGCTGAGCGAGGCGCTGAAGTCGGCCCAGAGCTCCACCATCCAGGCGATGAAGTCGCAGGCGATCCCGGTCAAGGGTTAGCCCGGTGGCGCGCCGCGGGTCTCGGCCCGCGGCGCGCTCTCAGCCGTTGGGGCGGGACTCGATCGCCTGCAACGACCAACTGTTGCCGTCGGGGTCGCGGAAGTACACGAAGTTGCCCCACGGCTGCGCGTCGACTCCGCTCGCGTCGACCCCGGCGTCGAGCAGTTGCCTGCGCGCCGCCTCGGCATCGGCCACCACGACCTGGATCTCCTGGGTCCCCGGCACCTTGTCGGTGATCCCCTCGCCGATCACGATCGAACAGGCCGACCCGGGCGGCGTCAGCTGGACGAACCGCAGACCCTCCTGCACCTTGTGGTCGTGGTCCGCGTTGAAGCCCACCTTCTCGTAGAACGCCTTCGCCCTGTCGACGTCGGTGACGGGAACGGGGATCAATTCAATCTTCCAGTCCATGGACCCACAGTAGGATGTTTTGGTCGCCACAGCCGGTGGTTACGCCAAGCGAACGCAGCGATGATGGGTTGAAGACGACACCATGCGCCTTCATGTGGGCTGTGCGATGTGGACGCTCAAGCCGTGGCAGGGACGCTTCGTTCCGCACCCTCTCCCGCCCGAGGAACGCCTCCGGGCGTACGCCAGCTGGTGCAACGCGGTCGAGGGCAACACGACGTTCTACGCCACACCGGCGAGGAGCACGGTGGCCTCGTGGGCGAGGCAGACCGACCCCACCTTCCGGCTCGTCGTCAAGCTGCCCAAGACCATCACGCACGAACGCCGCCTCAGCGGCGCCGACGAGGAGCTTCGCGAGTTCCTGTACGCGATCGAGCCGCTCGGCCCCCGCGCTCATGCCCTCTGGTTGCAGTTGCCCGGGTCGTTCGCTCCCGGCGACGTCGCGGCCCTGGCCGGCTTTCTGCGCCGGCTGCCCGCCTCCCACCGGTACGCCGTCGAGGTGCGCCACCGTGACTTCTTCGACGACCCCCGCGCCACCCGGCTCCTCGAAGCGGCGCTGGCGAGCGTCGACGCCGAGTGGATCCCGTTCGACACCAGCGTGTTCTTCCAGGCTCCGCCGACCAGCGACGCCGAACGGGACGCCTGGACGAAGAAGCCGCGCATGCCGCGCCGGCCGGTCGCGCTGACCGACCGCCCGATCGTGCGGTACCTGGGCCGCGACGCCACCGAACGGACCGTCGAGGGCTGGCAGCCCTGGGTGGAGACCGTCACCGAGTGGCTCGGCGAGGGCCGCTCCCCCACCGTGTTCATCCACACCCCGGACAACGCCGACGCCCCGATGCTCGCCCGCCGCTTCCACGACGAGGTCCGGGCCCGAGTTCCAGACCTGGACGCGCTCCCCGACCCCATCGCGGCCGAACCCCCAACCCTGTTCTGATCAGGATGACAGCTGGGCGGCGAAGGCGCGCAGGTCGCGGCGTTCGATCGCGGCGGCCATCAGGTCGGGGAACGCGTCGGGCGTGCAGGCGAACGCGGGCACTCCCAGCGCCGCCAGCGCCGCCGCGTTGTCGTGGTCGTACGCCGGGGCACCCTCGTCAGACAGCGCCAACAGCACCACCACCTGCACCCCGGACTCGACGAGCGCCGCCACCCTGCGCAGCATCTCGGCGCGGATGCCACCCTCGTACAGGTCGCTGATCAGCACGAAGATGCTGTCACGCGGCCGGGTGACCAGCTCCTGGCAGTACGCGATCGCGCGGTTGATGTCGGTGCCGCCGCCGAGCTGGGTGCCGAAGAGCACCTCGACCGGGTCGTGTAGCTGGTCGGTGAGGTCGACGACGGCGGTGTCGAAGACGACGAGCGATGTGCGCAGCGACCGCATCGACGCCAGCACCGCCGCGAACACACCGGAGTAGACGACCGAGGCGGCCATCGAGCCGGACTGGTCGACGCAGAGGATCACGTCGCGCTGTACGGCGGTGGTGCGCCGGCCGTATCCGACAAGGCGCTCGGGCACGATGGTGCGGTAGTCGGGCTGGTAGTGCTTGAGGTTCGCGTGGATGGTCCGCCGCCAGTCGATGTCGGCGTGGCGCGGCCGGTTGACGCGCGTGGCGCGGTTGAGGGCGCCGGCCACAGCGGCCTTGGTCTTGTTGGCGATCCGGCGTTCGAGCTCGTCGACGACCTGGCGGACCACCTGCCGGGCGATGTCCTTGGTCTTGTCGGGCATGACCTGGCCCAGGGAGAGCAGCGTGCCGACCAGGTGCACGTCCGGCTCGACGGCGGACAGCATCTCGGGCTCCAGCAGCAGGCTGGTGAGGTTGAGCCGGTCGATCGCGTCGCTCTGCATGATCTGCACGACGGTGCTGGGGAAGTACTCCCGGATGTCGCCGAGCCAGCGGGCCACCTGCGGGGCGGACGCGCCGAGACCGGCCGAACGGGAGCGCTGGCCACCCTGCCCCACGCCGTCGTACAGGGCCGCGAGCGCCGCGTCCATCGCCGACTCCGCCCCGCTGAGCCCGCCCAGCGACTCCTCGGCGGCGCCACCGAGCACCAGCCGCCACCTGCGCAATCGATCATCCATGATGGATCTCCCGTCCGAGCAGGGTCGCCAGCGTAGGTAGCACCGACGCGGCGCGTTCGTGGTCGAGGGCGAACGGTGCGGGCTCGGCGGCGACCGCACCGCCGCGTACCCGCTCGCCGATCGACCGCCGCTCCGGCTCGGCGAACGTGCCGAACGTTCGCCGCAGCAGCGGGAGCACGTCGGTGAACGAGTCGGTGGCGACACCCGCCAGCCATTCATCCACAAGGGACAGCAGGGCGGTGTCGTGCACGAGCAGGAGCCCACCGCCGGCCAGAAAACCCTCGACCCACTGGGCGGCGTCGGACGGCGGCGTGCCGGCGGTGAGGACGAGACCCATCCGGCGGCGGGTCTCGCCGGCGTCGAGGCGGTCGGCGTCGTACAGCAGGCGGGTCACGCGGCCGGCGATCAGCGGGTGCACCCGGTCGGAGCCGGCGAGACCGTCCAGGGCCTCCAGCCACCGCTCGCGCAGCGAAGAATCGTCGAGCATGGCGAGGGCGGCGTGGACCGCGTCGACGTGATCGCGCAAGGGTTGCGCGGCCTCGTCGGCGAGCGAGGTGACGGCGGCGGGCAGGCCGACGCAGATCCGGGCGACCAGCCCGGTGGTCACGGTGCGCAGCCCCGCCACGTCGCTGCCGCGCACATCGCCGTAGCGCAGCGTGCGGGCCAGCGGCGGCACCGCGCCCATGAGGTGGGCCACGTCGGCGTCGAGCGCGGCGCGGGTGTCGAGGGCGTGCAGGACGGCCGGGTACGCCTCGGGCAGGTCGGCGAGCAGGCACGCCTCGACGAGCGGCGTCACGTCGGCGAGGCTCTCGGCGGCGCGCGCCTGCTCGGCGACCTTCGCGGCGGCCGCCGTGACGACGGTCGTGCCGTAACCGCCGGCCTCGACCAGGCTGATCGCGAACTCAGGCACCCAGCGCAGCCGCCACGACTCCCGGAACGTGCCCTTGCCGCGGTAGGTGTCAGCCGGCTCGCCCCACGCGACGCCGAGCAACCGCAGCCGGTGCAGCAGCCGGCTGCGCCCGAGGTCGAGGTCGCGGCGCAGGTCGAGGTCGAGGGCGCGTTCGAGGGCCTCCGCCTTGAGGCGGAGGCTGCGCTGCTGCGCGGCCAGGTCGCGAGCCAGCGGCACCGCGGGCATGTCATCGGGTACCGTGCCGAGCCGCTCGCTCACCACCAGCTGCCGCCCGATCAGGTCGACGCGCAGCTCGTCGCCTTCGCACAACACCGCCCGGGTCGCCTCGGTCAGCTCGGCGAGCCCCGCGAGGGGGCGGCCGCGCAGGGTGGCGAGCGCCTCGGCCAGCCGTACCGCCTCGATGACGTGCGCCGACGACGTCGGAACGCCTTCGTCGCGCAGCACCCCGGCGGCGGCGACCAGCCACCGGGTCACCACCTCGTCGGGCGTGGTGAACAGGTGGTGGTACCAGCCCGGCGAGCGCACCCCGGCGCCGTACCCCTGCCACGACGCCAGCCGCCCGTACGTCCACGGCACCCAGGTGAAGGTGACCTTGGTCTTCCTGCGCCCCTTGAGCAGCGCGGTGTCGTGGGCGGCGGTCACCTTGGCGGTCAGCGCCGGCACGTGCCACGCACCGCAGACCACCGCCGGGTTGGCGTGCGTCCTGCGCACCTCACGCAGGACACCGCGCATGTACGCCTCGCGTACCAGATCGGTCGGATCCTCCGCGGACTCGGCGCGGATCGCGGCCATCGCCTCCGCGATGGCCTCGAAGGCCGGCGCGCCGCGGTGCTCGACCACGTCTTCCCACCAGCGTTCAGGGTCGTCGTAGCCGGCCGCGGCGGCGAGGTCGGCGATCGGGTCGGCCGGCCGTTCCGGCCGTTCCGCGGGCTCGTCGTCCGCGCCGAGGCGATAGGCATAAGGAAGATCGAAAAACCGCACGGGTATGCCGTGGGCGGCGGCCCAGCGGATCGCCTGCCACTCGGGCGAGAACACGGCGAATGGCCAGTACGCGGCGTGGCGCGGATCGTCGGCGGCGTAGCCGAGCAGGGCCACCGGCGGCACGAGCCGCTCGTCGGCGACCCATTTGACCAGCGCGTCAGCCTCGGGCGGCCCCTCGACGAGCAGGATGTCGGGCCGCTGCTCGTCGAGGGCCGCCACGACCGCCCGCGCGGAGCCGGGGCCGTGGTGGCGCACGCCGTAGAACCGCTCAGGCATCGCGGGCGGCTCGGTAGAACGCGGTCCAGCCGTCGCGCTCGCGCACCACGGTCTCCAGGTATTCGCGCCACACCACCGCGTCGGTCGTCGGGTCTTTGACGACGGCCCCGACGATGCCGCCCGCTACGTCGCGGGGGCGCAGCGTGCCGTCGCCGAAGTGAGCCGCGAGCGCCCAGCCGTTGGTGACCACGGAGATGGCCTCGGCGGTGGAGAGCGTGCCGGTCGGCGACTTGAGCTTGGTGCGGCCGTCCTCGGTCAGGCCGGCGCGCAACTCGCGGAACACCGTAGCCACGCGGCGGATCTCGTCAAGGGCCGGCGGGACGTCGGGCAGCTCCAGTGACCTGCCAAGCTGCGCCACCCGGCGAGCGACGATGTCGACCTCTTCGTCGGCGGTGGCCGGCACCGGCAGGACGACCGTGTTGAACCGGCGGCGCAGCGCGCTGGACAGCTCGTTGACGCCGCGGTCGCGGTCGTTGGCCGTGGCGATGACGTTGAAGCCCTTGACCGCCTGCACCTCGCTGGCAAGCTCGGGGACCGGCAGCGTCTTCTCCGACAGGATCGTGATGAGCGTGTCTTGCACGTCGGAGGGCATGCGGGTCAGCTCCTCGACCCGGGCGATCGCGCCGGTCTCCATCGCCCGCATGACCGGGCTCGCCACGATGGCCTTGCTCGACGGGCCTTCGGCGAGCAGCCGGGCGTAGTTCCAGCCGTACCGGACGGCCTCTTCGGCGGTGCCGGCGGTGCCCTGGACCAGCAGCGTGGAGTCGCCGGAGATCGCCGCCGCGAGGTGCTCGGAGACCCAGGTCTTGGCGGTGCCGGGCACGCCGAGCAGCAGCAGGGCCCGATCAGTGGCGAGGGTGGCCACCGCGACCTCCATGAGCCGGCGCGGGCCGACGTACTTCGGGGTGATCTTGCCGCCGTCGCCGAGGAGGTAGGTCACCACGGCCTGCGGCGACAGCCGCCAGCCCGGCGGTCGCGGCCGTTCGTCGGCGGCGGCGAGCTCGGCCAGCTCCTCGGCGAACTGCTGCTCGGCGTGCGGTCGGATGGCCTCACTCATGGGAGCTCCTCGTACATCTCGCGGCGGAAGTGCAGTGCGGCGGCCAGCTGCGCGACGAGCATGGCTTGGCGGCCGTCAGGGTGGTCTGCGTGCAGTCGTTCGGCGAGGGCGGCGGCGCGGTCGGCGAAGTGCACCGGCATCGCCGGGGCAGCGCTGCGGCACAGCTCGCCGATGTGCCAGGCGTGCCGCTGCCCACTGGCCAGCGCCTCGATCGCCTCCAGCACGGCGGCGGCGAGCCCGTCGGGCCACGCGCCGGCCTGCAACGCCATCAGCCGGTGCGCCCGGATCGGGTCGCGGCGCAGCGCGCGGGCCGCGTACCGGGCCAGCTCGGCGGGCGGCAGGGCCTCGTAAAGCTGGGCGGTCAGCACGTCGTCGGTCACCGTGTCGGCCAGCAGGATCGCCCAGGTCGGGTCGCGCTGGGCGGCGGCGGCCCGAGCCATTCCCTTGTGGATGGTCAGGGACCAGTCGTCGTTTGCCGGCAGCGCGAGCACGTCGGCCGGCGGCCGGTCGAACGCGGTGGTCCAGGTATCGAGCGGGGTGCGGGCGACGACCTCTTCCAGCAGCCACGCCTGTGGCCCGATGCCCTGCGGCGCCCGGGGCTGGACCCCGTCGCGGCGCATGCCGGCGTCGAACTCGGCGGGCGGGGTCACGACGAGCCGGTCGCGCCCGAGCGTCCGCTGCTCCAGGCGCACGCAGGCCAGCGCCCGCTCGGCCATCCGCTGGCGCAGGGCCGAGCCCGGCAGCGCCGACAGCAGGTCGGACGCGGTGATGCGGACCTCCTTGCGTCGGTCGTCGAGCGCCCGCTCCAACACCGGCTCGTCGGCCAGGGACAGGCCGGTGGCCAGCGCGCCGAGCAGGCGGGCGCGATCATCTGGATCTTCGCCGTCGAAGGTCGCGGTGAGCAGGGCGAGCCCGGCGGCCGGGTCGCTGGCCCGGACCGCGCCGAGGTAGGCGAGCCGCTGGCCGGGCGTGCCCGTGGCCCAGTCGTCGGGGTCCGGGGCGGCGCCCAGGCTGCCGGCACTCTCGGCCAGCAGGTATCGCCAATCGGGGCGGCGGTTGGCCAGCCAGACGCCCCGGCGGCCGGCCACGGCTGCGAGCGCGGAGCGCAGGGCGGCGCGCCGCCGGCCGGCATCGAGCAGGGCGGGCAGCAGCTCCGCCGGCACCCGGTAGCCGCGCTCGGCCGCCCGCGCCAGCCAATCGCCCAGCAGGCCAAGGGCCACGTCGGTGCCGCCAGGCACGCCGCCGTCGGTGACCAGCAGCGCGAGGCGGTCCGCCGCCGCGACGGGTATGACGGGCAGGTGCTCGGCTGGCGCCGGGTCGATCGGCACGCGGCCGGCGGCGGGCAGGGTGCCGGCCCGACGGTATGCCAGCGCGACGGCGGCGCCCTCCAGCAGCGCGCGCGGGCCGCTGCCGTCGAGCCGGAGCCCATCGACCACCGCGCCGGTGAACGGGCGCCGCTCGGTGCCGACCAGCGCGGTGGACAGCAGCTCGGCGGGGAGCGCGGGAGCGCGCCGGTCGCCGCTCGGACCCGGCTGGGCGGCCACATAGCGGCCGTCGGGCCAGGCGGCGAGCGGGCGGAACCCGGCCGGACCGTACTCGCCGGCCACCGTGATCGGGTGGCCCCCGCTGGCGGCGAGCAGCCACCACGGCTCGTCGAGCCCCGCGGTCAGTGGCAGGGCGTCGCCGGCGGCGTCGACCAGGTGCCGGTCGTCAGTGGGCGCCACGCCGGCCAGCAGCATCGGCACCGTCTCGCACCACGGCTCGGCGGCCACCGCCGCGGCCCAGCCGGCCAGCGCCTCCCGCACCGGCAGCGCGCCGGGCGGCGCCGAGTCCGGCTGGGCGACCGCGTGCCGCTCGGCGACGACGGCCCGCATGGGCAGCGCACCCGGGTACCAGCAAAGCTCGGCGTCAACGACTGTGCCTGCTGGTGCGCTCGCTCGTGCGGCGCCGAAGCCGACGCCTTCCCTCGTCGCTTCGCTCCTCAGTCCAGACGCCGCCGCGCCAACTCCCTCCCGCACAGTGCCTGCTGGTGCGCTCGCTCGTGCGGCGCCGAAGCCGACGCCTTCCCTCGTCGCTTCGCTCCTCAGTCCAGACGCCGCCGCGCCAACTCCCTCCCGCACAGTGCCTGCTGGTGCGCTCGCTCGTGCGGCGCCGAAGCCGACGCCTTCCCTCGTCGCTTCGCTCCTCAGTCCAGACGCCGCCGCGCCAACTCCCTCCCGCACAGTGCCTGCTGGTGCGCTCGCTCGTGCGGCGCCGAAGCCGACGCCTTCCCTCGTCGCTTCGCTGCTCAGTCCAGACGCCGCCGCGCCAACTCCCTCCCGCACAGTGCCTGCTGGTGCGCTCGCTGTGCCGGGGACGAGGTCTGCTGGGAACGCCTGCCCGGGCGGCGCGAACGCCAGGAGCAGCGCGAACCGCCGCGACGCGGCACCGTAAAGCCAGGTGCGCCGCGTGACGAGCCGGTCGTCGGCCAGGTCGGCGTGGCCCAGCACATGCCAATGGTCGCGCAGTCGCGGCGTGCCGAGGACCTCTTCGGTGGGCACCGGGATGCCGACCCGGGAGCGCACGGTGGCCGCCAGCGGCGCGGGCAGCGCACCCACCCTGCCGTACGCGGACACGAGCAGGCGCAGCAGCGCGAGCTCGCCGAGCAGCCGGTCGGCCCAGTGCGGGCCGACGCCGGCGATCCGCCCCAGCCGCCGGACGGCGTTGGCCGCGCCGGGCGCCTGCGCGTCGACCAGCCGGGCGGCCACCGCCTCGTACGGCCCGTAGCCGGAGCGCTCGGCGCCGGCCAGCCCGTGCGCCACCTGGTCGAGCAGCCAGCGGTCGAGCTCCTCCAGGCCGGCGGCGACGCGGTCGGCCCGCCGCTGCGTCGTCGCCTCGCTCGGCTGGGCCCGCTTGGCGGGCTCCGGGCGGGAGGCGCGCGTGGCGCGGGCCGCCCGCCACTCACCCGCCCAGCCGGGCTCCTCGCCCTCCGGCGCGCCGCCCGCGGACCACATCAGCATGAGGCCGAGCGCGTGCTTGCACGGAAACTTCCGGCTCGGGCAGGAGCAGCGGTACGCCGGCTCGCTCAGGTCGACACAGACCTGGTAGGGCTGCTTGCCGCTGCCACGGCACAGCCCCCAGAGCAGGTCGCCGGCCTGCCCGGACGCCTCCCACTTCGTGGCCCCGCTGACCCCGTGCGCGGCCCGTGCGGAGCCGGCATCCGGGGCGAGCGCGAGAACCTGTGTCGTGCTCCACCGTTCAATCAGCACCGCAGCAACATAGTGCCCCGGTACGACATCTAACCGCTTGGGGCATCGCGGGTGCTCAGGCTGGCGGCGGCCTGCTGCAGTAGCCAGGGCAGATACACGTGGCGGCCGCGGGCGGGGCCGAGCAGGGTCAGCACGACGGTGGTCTCGCCGACCCGCAGCGCGGCGCGGTCGCCGTTGGCGTAGGCACCCTCGCCGATGCCGGTCAGCGCGTCGCCGCGCGAGTTGCCCCGCCAGGCCCACCGGCCCGCCGTCCCGTCCGCGGTCTGCACCAGCAGCACCGCCTTGCCGCGGTCGGCCGACACGTACTGCGCACTGCCGACCGGACCGATCTGGGGCACCGGGTCGCCGGGCCGCACGGCCATGCCGAGCGCCTGCGCGACCTGGTCCATAGTGAACAGTTCACCGGGCGCCAGGCGGGGTGGCTCGGTCTCGCGCAGCAGCGCGGCGGCCAGCGCGCCGGTGTCCTCAGTGGTCACCGGCTCGGTGAGGGCGCGGGACCGGCCGTGGCCGACGACGTCCAGGGCGACCACCAGCCGGCTCCACGGCCGGACGCGGATCGTGACGGTGTCGCCGTCGTGGCAGCGGCCGGCCCATTCGCTGGGCAGCGCCCACGCCGTGGTGCGGTCGTCAGTGCCGTCGTCGACGGCCAGGTGGTGCAGCCACGGCCGGGACGGGCTGTCTTCCGTCGCCGCGGTCGATCGCCAGACCTCCTCCCACAGCACCTCACCGGTGATGGTGCGCACGGTGGCGAGGTCGATCAGGGTGCGGGCCAGCACGTAGGCGCCGTACAGCAGCAGGAGCACGCCGGCCGCGGCGGCGCCGCCGGCCACCCGGTCCAGCGTCTGCCCCGGTACCAGAAAATCAAGGACGTCGGTGGTGAACCTCAGCAGGAGCGCGCCCACGGCGATGGCCAGCGCCGCGCGAAGCGCCAGCTTCGGCGCGGTGCGCCCGTACCGCGGCCATAGGCTCGGATAGCGCACGCGTACCCGGTGCCAGGTGCCGCCGAACGACGACCAGACCAGCTTGCGGTTGCCCATTCCGAGGTCGAGGATCGCGCTGGCGAGGTGGGTGGCGCCCGTCGCCGCGCCGTAGCCCAGGTACCGGTCCCACACGGTCACGGACGCCGGCGGCAGCTCGGCGAACTCCTCGTGCCCGCGCAACCAGTCGCGCACTCCTAGCCAGCGCGCGGCGACCTGGCGGCCCAGCGGGGTGTCGCGCTCACCGCGAGTCGCGCCGATCACGGCAGCAAGCGCGAAGAACGTGAAGATCCCGGCGGGGACGACGTAGTTGTCACCCTCGTCGTTGCTCCACATTCCATGGTGGAACGCGGCGGCCGCGGCCACGATCGCGACGAGCGCCGCGGCGGCGGTCAGCGCGCCGGTGATGGCCGGCCCGAAGCGCCGCTGGGACAGTCCGGCCGCGCGGGCCTCGGCGACGACCTCCGCGTGCAGCCGCTTGTTCCACCCCTTGGCGCGCCCCTCGTCGCGAAACGTCAACGCGGTCAACGGCACGACACCGTCGACGGCGAGCCCGCGCACCCGATCGAGGACCCGCCTCTCGTACGGCCGCAGCCCGGCCGTGTCGGGCGGCCTGGCCGGCAGGTGCAGGGTGGTCTGCATCGGGTCGTTGCCCGGCTGGCGCAGCTCGACGAAGCGGCGGGCCGCCAGGTCGAGCAGGGTCGACTCGGCCGCGTCTTCAGTCAGCGACCAGCGGTTGACCAGCAGGCTGACCACGGCCGGCGACTCGGGGCCGAGATCCGGGGTGGCCGGGTCCGGTGCCGGGCTCGCCGGCCGGGTGAGCAGCCGCGCGATCCCGTACGCCCCGAACCAGCCGCCGAGAGCGACCCCCGCCACCGCGAGGTCCAGCACCGCGCGCTCGTCCATCGACCGCCCCGACCCTTAAAAGCGGACCTGGACCGGGCCGCGCTCGCCGCCGGCCGCCTCGAAGTACTCCGTCACCCGAAACCCGCCGACGCCCGCGATCACGTTCGTGGGCAGCGACTGCACGCTGGTGTTGAGGGTCTGCACGGCGCTGTTGTAGAACTGCCGGGCGTACGCGATCTTGTCTTCGGTGTTGGCCAGCTCGCCCTGCAGGGCGGCGAAGTTCTGATTGGCCTTCAGGTCCGGGTACGCCTCGGCGAGGGCGAACAGCCTGCCCAGCGCCTGGCTCAACATGTCTTCCGCGACGGCGCGCTCGCCGATGCGTGCCTGGGTGGCCGTCATCGCGCCGTTTCGGGCCACGACCACGGCGTCCAGGGTGCCCCGTTCGTGTGCCGCGTACCCCTTCACCGTCTCCACCAGGTTGGGTATCAGGTCGTAACGGCGCTTGAGCTGCACGTCGATCTGCGCCCAGGACGCCTGGACCTGGTTGCGCTGGCGCACCAGCCGGTTGTACGTGACCACCGCCCACCCGACGACAACCACAGCGAGCAGGCAGAACAGCCCACCCACGAGGCCCAGTCCGACGCCACCGTCCATCCCCAGCTCCCGTTCCCAAGATTCGTGTTGCCCGATAGTGCGCGCCGAAGGCCACGCTGGGCCCGGGAGTGTCGCCGATCGGACGGTCACGTACGGTCGTCGCTGGCCGACGTGGTTCGGCCCCCGGGCGTCGCCCGGGGGCCGAACCACTTGGTGCTCGGGTTACTGGTTGGCGTTCTGGCCCGCTTCCTCGTCCGTGCCAGCGTCCTGTTCAGCACCCGCTTCTTCGTCGGCGCCCGCGTCCTCGCCGCCGGCTCCGGCGGCGGTGAGCAGGGTCAGGTTCAGGGTCTCGAGGATCTCGTTCACCGGCTGGAAGAACGTCTCGCCGCCCTGCTGGCAGTTTCCAGATCCGCCCGAGACCACGCCCTGGGCCTGGTCACCGGCGAGCAGGGAACCGCCGGAGTCGCCCGGCTCGGCGCACACGTCGGTGCCGATCAGGCCGCCGACCGCGACTGTCTGGGCGACGTTCTCGGGGTCCGCGAAGTTCACCGTGACGTTGAGGGCCTGGATCTCGCCGCAGCTCGCGCCGGTCGTCTGGCCGAACTTGCACACCGCCGTGCCCACGACCGCCTCCTGCGAGCCGGCGACCGTCAGCGGCGCGCCAAGATCCGCCGCTCCGGCGTTCTCGCCGCCGAAGCTGTTCACCTCGCCGACCGGTGCGAAGCCGTCGCCGGTAGCGACGAAGGAGAAGTCGCTGCCGGGGAACTGGGACGCCTGGAACTCGCCGAGCGCGACCAGTTCCTGGCCGACCTCTGCAGCCGTGGCGTCGCCCTCGTCACCGCAGTGGCCGGCGCTGACGAAGCCACCCTCCACGGCGAACCCGACCGAACAGACCGCCTGGCCTCCGATGATGTACGGCGCACCGCCGCGCAGGGCCTGCGCGTCCGGGTCGGTCGGCTCCTGCGGGGCTTCGGTCTGCTCGGGTGGTGCTGTCTGCTCCGGCGGTGCCGTCTCATCGGGGTCTTCGGGAGCCGCGGTGTCCTCGGGCGGGTCGGTGGGTTCGCCCTTGGGCCTGTTCAGCAGCCGCGGCGTGGCACCTTCGGCGAGCACGCGCACGTCGCTCGCGTCCACGCCCGCGTTACGGACGAACGTGCGGGCGGCCGAGGTCCGCCCGGCGGCGGCTCGCACCACCACCGTGTTGGTCGCGGGGTCGATGTACCAGCCGGTGACGCTCGCGGAGGCGGCGCCGGAGCGGCGGTCCAAGGCCCGCTTGACCGTGCTCAGCTCGCTCGCGCTACGGTCCACCACGGCCGCCTGCGCACCGGTCGCCCGTACCTCGTCGGTGAGGGCGCGGTCGGTGACCGCGACGGTGAGCTGCTGGCCGCCGGTGAGCCAGGCGCCGGCGTACTCGTCGCCGAGCGTCCCGCGCAGTGCGCGCGCGGTCTGCGCGGCCCACGCCTCACGGCGCAGGCGGGCGTCGAGCTGCGCGTCGGTCAGTGACAGGTCGCGCCGCAGCGCGGCGCGCATCTCCTCCGGCACGCGTGGCGTACTGGCCGCGGGGGCGTCACCGTCAGCGTTGGTGCCGGCGTTGGCGCTGAGGGTGATCGCCGTTCCGGCAGCCACGGTGGCCAGGACGGCCGCCGCGATGACAGCTCTGCGCGTGGTCAAACGTCGCGCGATCATTCAATCCACTCCTCTCAGTCGACGGTAGGTACGGACTGACAACAGGAGCAGATCGGTTTCTAAGGGAATTCTCAGGAACCTTTAGGACGACAGCGGCTCTACGGATCGTTTCACTTGGCCATGGAGCCAGCCATTGACTGACATCGAGGCTCTGGCCTACCGTCTGATACTCACAGGCATCGATAATGGCTAACGGCGCGAGCCCGCCAAGCACCGAACGATCCGTCATTCATCGATGCTCGTCAAGATAGACGAATGTGGAGTACCGGGCGCCGATCATGCGACCTCACCGCCCGCCCACCCAGCTCATGTCCGGCCACGCTCCAAAGTCGAACTCCTCGATGACCTGGACGATCTCGTCACCGGACGCGTCGTCCAGTTGGACAAACACCTCGACATCGTCAGGCAGGGTCAGGAAGAGCTGACCGTTCTCCGGTATCAGCCGGCCGCTCCACTCGCGAATCCGGACCGGCTCGCTGGCAGCCGTGGTCTCGAACCTCTGCGCCGTCGAAGCCCTGAGTCAGCTGCCACGGCTGCGACGGCCTGATCGAGGAGCCACGCACCCTGTTCGCTGCCAGAATGCTCGGATGGACGACTCGCAACGCAACGCTGACGACAGCCCGGGCGCCGGCACCGCGATCGCTCGACGCGCCTTCTTCGGCCGGGTCCTACTGGCGGCCGGCGCGACGACCGCCCTGATGGGACTGACCGCGTGCCCGGGCGGTGACCAGGACGATGACGACGACGATGACGACGACTAGTACGGCGCCCTAGCACGCGGACGCCGCCGACGCTGGACGAATCGACACCGGGCCATACACTGGCCGCACGAGCGTGAGCCGGCGGGCGTCGACGGGGGCTGACGTGTTGCGCATTCATTTCACCGCGGAAGACATCGGTCGGGTCCGGATCGCGCGGGAGCCGGACCCATTGTGGGAGACCGTCCTCAGCGTGTTCCGAATACGCCGGCCGGGTCCCGAACTGATCTTCGGGCGCTGGCACGGGCACGCCGTCCGCGCCTGCCGCCGTGCCGACCTCGACGTGTTGCAGGCCCTGATCCGCAACGCGTACTTCCCGGACTTTCTCACCCCGGCGGAGGGCGAGCTGGGCATGCCGGCAGCGCTCGACGCCCTGCGCTCCACCCCGACTCACCGGCTGCGCGGCGAGCTGACCCACCTGGCCAGGCTGGGCGGGCCGGCGCCGTCCTGGATGCGCCAGCTGGCCGACGGCGACCGGCAGGCCCGTGAACTGCTGGCCGACGCGGTGCGGTCGCAGTACGAGGCGGTGGTGGCGCCGTTCTGGACGCAGGCCCGCGCGCAGGTGGACGCCGACCGGGCCCGGCGCGCGCGGGTGCTGCTCGACGAGGGCAGCGAGGGGCTACTGCGCAGTTTCCGGCCGATGATGTGCTGGGCGCCGCCGGTGCTGGAGGTCGACGTACCGTACGAGCAGTCGCTGCGCCTGGACGGCCGGGGTCTGCTCCTGGTGCCGTCCTACCTGTCATGGGGCACACCGGACTTCCTGCACGACGACTCGCTGCCGCCGGTGCTGGTCTATCCGGTCGAGCACGACATGCGGCACGACGCCGACGCACGCACAGGCGTGATGTCGCTGATCGGGTACACGAGGGCCCTGGTGCTGGAGACGATCGGCGACGGGCGCACGACCACCGACCTGGCCCGCCTGGTCGGGGTGAGCGCGGGGTCGATAAGCCAGCACACGGCGGTCCTGCGCGAGGCGCGCCTGATCCGCACGACCCGGGCCGGCAGGGCCGTCCTGCACACCCTCACGCCGCTGGGTACGGCCCTTCTCGATGCCGGTTGAGCGGCGCGTCAACGCGGGCGGAGCAGCGCGCGGGCCTTGCGGAGGCGGTCCGGCGTGGTGGGGTCGGCGACCCGGCCGGCGGTCTGCCGGCGAGAGGCGGCCTGCGCGGTGGTGTCCAGCCGCGCGGCGACCCGGGCGAAGGTACGGTCGTCGGACCCCGCCACCAGGTGGAAGTGTGACGCCGTCCCCGGGGTGAGGTCACCGCCCCAGACGACGGTGCCCTCGCAGTGATGTCCTTCCTTCGCTCGGCGTGACACGAGCATCCGCCGCGGGAGGTGGCCGGCACGACACCTTTCAGGCGTGCCTGAAAGGTGTGGTGACCATGTCGTGGCGATCCGCAGGATGAGCCGCACCGAATCCGCGTACACCTGGAGGACAGATGCGACGCTCGACGACACTGCTCACCCGGACCGTGACCGCGGTCCTGCTGCTGTTGGCGCTGACCGCCGTACCAGCCCTGACCAGCCCGGCCGCGGCAGCGGCCCCCGACGGGAAGACGTTACTGCGGACGACCACGATCCGCTCCGACGACGGCAAGGTGCTGCCGGCCCGCACCTACCGGCTGGCCAACGGCTACACCGAGACCGTCGTCGACCCGGCGGCATTCCAGGCGCTGCTGGCCTCCGCGGCGTCGTCGGACCCCTGCGGGTTCGTGTGTGACGGCAAGGACCCGAATTCGTACGGGGTGCTCGGCATGAACGGCCACACCTATCTCTGCGCCAACGACGCCTTCTCGCCGAAGACCCTGAACAATGGCAACTCCACGGTGGAACTTCGCTACAGCCCGCGATGCCGCACCGCCTGGACGCGGGGCTGCTGTTATGTCAACTTCGCCGGCTTCGGGTACTGGGGCAACGGCGCCTACCGCAACGCGGTGTACGCCTGGGGTCAGAACAGCCGGATCAAGGTCTGGACGGCGATGCTCAACGACGCCGGCCTGCTCTACAAGGCGTGCCAGGACACCCAGGTCGGCGGTTCACCCGAATGGCAGTGCACCGGCCTGTACTGAGCCCGTGATCAGGGCGTCCCTCAAGTTGCCCTATCGGCTTGAGGGACGCCCTGATCACGGGAGTAGGTGGGTTGGGCGGCAGCGCGGAGGTCGCCTGGTAGCAGTCGCTCTCGACCAGTACGCCGGTGGCGTGGTCGGAGCCGATCAGCTTGAGCGCCGCCGGGCTGAGCCAGATGGTGTGCAGGTCGGCGCTGAACAGCGCGACCGGCTGGTTCGCGTCCATCCGATAGGCGTCCGCACTGCTCATTCGAGGTGTTTGCGAACGGCGGTTCGGGCTCGCTCGTAGGCGCTTGGATCGTCGTGCAGTAGGGAGATGGCGTTGGCGGTCTCCAGGAAGGCGATGAGCTCGAAGGCGAGCTGGTCGGCGTCGGTGTCGCCGGGCAGCTCGCCGAGCTGGCGGGCGTCTTCGATGGTCCGCGCCATGAGGCGGGTCCAGTCCTGGCTGGCCCCGGCGACGGCGTCCCGCACCCGGCCCGGGCGGGCATCGAACTCCGCGGTGACCGCGAAGAAGAAGCAGCCGCCGGGGAAGACCCGCCGCTGCGAGTAGCTCAACCAGTTCTCGCACAGCTGGCGCACCCGCGCCCGGCCCGGCGGCACGGCCAGCGCGGGCTGGATGACCTCGTCGAGATAGACGCCCGTCGCGATGCGGATGGTGGCGAGCTGAAGCTCCTCCTTGGAACCGAAGTAGCCGAACAGCCCGCTCTTGCTCACGCCGAGGTCGGTGGCCAGCCGGCCGATCGTCAGAAGCCCCTGCAGGGTAGATGCGGATCGGTGTCGATCTGGCAGGACGAACAGGCCCTGCATCGATTCGTGGCCCGGCCCGACCACGTCACGATCATGCGACGCTTCCGGGGTCGCGGACGATTGAGGTCGACGACATGGACCGCCGCTCGACCCGGCCCCGACATCTGGCCGCAGGCCCAGTCGTACCTGTCAGGTGACGAAACCGGGGTCAGATAGCTCGCGCGGAATGCCTCGGCGGTTGCGGCGAACGCAGTTGGGTGGTCCACCCAGGGAAGTGCCCGAGGTGGCCGCGCAGCTCCTCGACGTCCCGGGCAAGCCGGCCGACCGGTACGTCGCAGCCTGCGACTCCCCCGTGCCACGGTTGTCCAAACAGGATCAACGCCCGGTCAGGTCACGCCTGCCCACACCGGATGCCGGCACCGTGCCCGTGGTCCAGCAGCTGCCCGTTGCGTTCCTCCTCACACGTCCACCCCTGCTCGGCCAGCACCTCGCGGCTCTGCTCGGCGTCACTCCACAGAACCTTCCGGTCCGACAGGACCTGGTACTCCTCGTGGCCCTTGCCGGCGAGCAGGATCGTGTCACCGGGCTCCGCCCGCGCGATGAGCGCGCGCAGCGCCGCGCCACGGTCGAGGCGCACCTGCACGTCACAGGTCGAGTCGGCCTCACGCGTGCCCGCGACGATCTCGGCCGCGATCTCCGCCGGGTCTTCGTGCTGCGGATTGTCGGACGTCACCATCACGACGTCCGCGAGCTCGGCGGCGATCCTGCCCATCGGCCGGCGGTTCTCCGCGTCACGTCCGCCCGAGTGGCCGAACAACACCATCAACCGTCCCATGGTGTTGGCGCGCACCGTCCGCAGCACCGTCGCCAGGGCGTGCGGCGTGTGCGCGAAGTCGACCAGCACCTGGAACGGCTGTCCGCAGTTGATGCTCTGCAGACGCCCGTCGACCGTGGTGACCGCGGCCGCCGCGATGACCGCGTCCAGCGAGACGCCGAGGCTCATCGCCGTGGTCGCGGCGGCGAGCCAGTTCGCCACGTTCATCATCCCGGGCATCGCGGAGACCATCTCCCC
Source organism: Micromonospora sp. CPCC 206061 (assembly GCF_036906915.1). Lineage (NCBI taxonomy): Bacteria > Bacillati > Actinomycetota > Actinomycetes > Micromonosporales > Micromonosporaceae > Micromonospora > Micromonospora sp. CPCC 206061. The sequence continues at coordinate 97,411 of NZ_JBAKHX010000013.1, read as the reverse complement.
CTGGCCCCAGGGGGTGACCAGGGTAAAGCTGCTGCTGTCCGGCCCGAGCTTGATGTCGCGGGCCATCACGTCCGCCGCGTTTTCGATGCCGTACGACAGGATCCGCTGCGGGCCGCTGCGGCGGATGACGGCCGAGGCCGGATCGTCGGCGTTGACCACACCGACACCGTCCGGCGTGGTCTCGGCCACCATGGCGAACAGCTTGGCCTTCGCCTCCAGGTAGTGCTCCATCGAGCCGTGGAAGTCCAGATGCTCGGGGCTGAGGTTGGTGAACACGGCGGCGGCGAAGGCGCACCCGCGAACCCGGTCCAGCGACAGCGCGTGCGAGCTCACTTCCGTCACCGCGGCCGTGCAGCCCGAAGCCACCATGTCGGCCAGCATCCGGTGCAGATCACCCGCCTCGGGAGTGGTGAAGCCGAAGTGGGCCGGCGCCACGCCGTTGCCGGTCGTCATTCCCATAGTGCTGAGACGGCCCGTCCGCTGGCCGCCCGCTTCCAGAGCCGCGTGAATCATGTGTGTCGTCGTGGTCTTACCGTCCGTACCCGTCACCCCGACCAGGCGCAGGGCCTGGGCGGGGTTGCCGTACACAGCGACTGCCAGATCGGCGAGGGCGGCGCGAGCCGAGGGAACCCGCACCACCACGGTGTCGCGGGGCGTCTCGACCGCACCCTCCGTCACGACGCCGGCGGCACCACGCGCCAATGCGTCATTGACGAAGCGGCGCGCGTCGTGGCGTTCGCCCGCAATGGCGACGAAAAGGTCACCCGGCCCAACCCGCCGGGAGTCGTGCGTGATGCCTGAGACCAACCGGCGGGCATCGCCCTGCACGAGCCGGGCTGTGGGAACGGCCGCAAGGACGTGTCCGACGTTCAAGATCTGCCTCATGCCCTACAGACGTTTGAACCCCCCTGCGCGGTACATCCCTTGCGGCAAATTACATAGGAATTTCACAGGTGGCTTCCGGTAAGTACACAGCCAACACTGATCAGTCACCGTCCGTGCACGGCATCTCCCAGGTGCCCAGGTACGCCCTGTACTCCCCGCCGAATGACTGCTTGAACTGTGTGAAGCCGGCCCACGGGTGGTCGGGCTCATCGGCCGGAGCCGCACCCACGAAGTCGAACGTCGTCTGGCCGCGCGCCTGGGCGTCGAGAACCATCGTGGCGAGCATGACGGTGCCCGAGTGCAGGTTGCGGGCCTCCAGCAGGCTGCCGCTGTGCGCGTAGTACCGCGTGGTCGGGCTGTCGTAGACGATGGAGGCGGCGACCGGCCGGTCGCGATGCCGCGCGACGTAGATGGTGGCCGCGTCGCGCTCCATCAGCGCGGTCGCCTGCTTGCGGTAGTAGTCGTCGTCGTGTGGCTGCATGCCGGTGTTGCTGGCCACATCGTGAATCATGTCGAGCAGGATCGCCACGTCGGCCGGGTCGGTGCTCGCCGCGACCGCAAGGTCCTTCTTGTACGCGTTGCGGTAGCGGTTACGGATGTTCGCGGCGAACTCGCCGATGAGTTCGTCGCGGGTCTTTCGCAGGTCCTGCACCCATGTCAGGGCGGGCTGCATGTTCCGCCGCGCCGGCTGGTGCCCGAGGGCGAGCAGGTCGTCGCGGGTGACCGGGGCGTACGGTTCCGACCGGATGAAGCCCGCCCCCTCCTGGCGCCCCAACGCGAGCAGGGCGCGCACCGCCTCGGCAAGGCCTTCCGCCGTGACCGCGACCGGGCCGTAGGGACAGTACAGCCGGGCGTTCTCGCCGGCTCGTTCCACCACGGCCATGCACTGCCAGTCGTCGCCGCTGCCGAAGTACACCTCCCGACCGTTCAGCCGTTGGAATGCGGCCCAATGGCTACTCTGCAGGAAATGACCACCGTGGGTGAACAGCCTTCGATCCCACGCTTCATCGGAGATCACCTGCTGCCATGGGGTTGACAAACTCAGCGACATCAGCACTTCCACCTAAAGGCTCGAACGGTCATTGTCTTGACGTGACGCACGGCGCGGTTGGTTGCGTCGGTTCGCCAGCGGGCTTCAGGCCCAGGTCAGGCGACCAGCGTGACGGCGAGGGTGGCGTTGTCGCGGCCACCGGCGTCGAGGGTGTCGGCCAGCAGGGCGGTGACCATCTCGCGTGGATGGTCACCGGAGCTCAGCACCTGTCCGAGCCGCTCGTACGACACCTGCTCGGCGACACCGTCCGTGCACAGGCAATACACGTCACCGGGCCGGAGCGTCACGTTGAGCACGTCGGGTTCCGGCGAGTCCGGATGGCCCATGTAGCGATGCAGCATGTAGCGCGCGGCGGCGGCCTGCGGTGAGTCGGCGGGGTACGAGCCGTACAGGGTGCCCAGCCAGGCGGCCGTGTGGTCGACGGTCAACAGCTCCAGCAGGCCGTCACGGAGCCGGTAGGCGCGGGAGTCGCCGATCTGAGCGATCCAGGCATCGCCCTCTTGGTCGGGCACGAGCGCGGTCAGCGTGCAGCCGGTAAGGGAATCGAGCCGCGCGCCCTCGGCCCGCACGCGTCGCTGCGCCGCGGCCACCGCGCCGCGTATGGCGGCCGGGCCGAACGGCCCAGGGGCGGCGGCCCGCACCGCGGCGACGAAGACATCGACCGCGGTACGCGAGGCCACCGCGCTGCCCTCGCTGTCGCCCATGCCGTCGGCCACGACGGCCAGCGCCGGATCGTCGCCCAGGTGGAGCACGTCGAAGTTGGCGCGGTAGCGCCGCCCGATTTCGGTCCCGCCCGCGAACGTGAGCGTCCTGGCGCCGTCGCGTGCCACGAACTGCGTCGTGCCGTCGATCGTCTCCACCCCCGACAGTCGTGCCAGCCGTCCGGACAGCGTCGCACACTCGCGGAATGGACCCTCGCGTACGGCCCCAGGACATTCGAGACTTCGTGCCCGCATCAGCCTTCGGAGATCCGGACGCCAACAGGCAGCTGGTCGCCTGGATGCACGAGTACAACCAGAGCCGCCCCCGCGGAGCAACGATTGGCCTTCCACGGCTTCGAGCCGTCGACCGTCGTCAGCGCGCTCTGCGTAGGTCTGGATTCAGCAGTGCGGCCGCTCCGGCGGCCGCGCAGCAGGCGGAGCTGACGGCCAGCACGGTTCCGGGCGAGAAGGTGTGCAGGGCGAGGGCACCGAACGCGGCGCCGACGGGCGTAGCGGTCGCCAGCAGGCTGCGCTGAACGGCGAAGACGGTGCCGTGTCGTTGCGGTGGAACCCACCGCTGCAGCGCGCCGGTCTCGATGGTGGTGTACGGGCCCCAGAGCAGACCGCCAACGAGGAAAATGACGGCCGCCGCGAATGCGGAGTCCACTGTGGCCAAGGGCAGCATCGTCAGACCCCAGACGAGGGCACCGCCGCCGTTGACGAGGCCGGGACGGTGCCGGGCCAGTACCGGCGCGACCGACAGCGACAGCAGCGCACCGGCGCCGAACATGGCCCAGAGCAGGCTGTAGGTGCCCTCGCTGGCGCCCAGATGGTCGCGGACGAAGCCAGGACTGGCGGTCTCGAACGGCCCGTAGACCAGGTAGTACACAGTAGACAGAGCGATGATCGCGGTGACCCGCGCCGGCCAGGCCGGCGGGCGCCCGGAACGCGGGGCAATGGACCTCACGGCGGCACCGGGAGCGGGCGTGGGCAGCCGCAGCGCGAGAAGGAACGCGGCCACGACCATCGCGGCGGCCACGAGCAGGCTGCCGCGTACGCCGGACAGCGCCATGGCTGGCCCGACCAACGCGGTGCCGACCAGCAGCGGCATCTGGTCACCAACCGCCACCGTCGCGTTCGCCCGGGGAAGCTGGTTCTGCGGCGTGGTCCGCGGCACCAGCCAGCGGACCCCGGCGTACGTGGCGGGTGAGGACAGGCTCGCCAGCCCGCCCAGAACGAGTACCGCCGCCAAGGGAACGGTGCCCGATCGGACCGAAGCCGCCAGGACCAGCAGCAGCCCCGCACGCATGGCCGTGTCGAGCAGGATCAGCGGCCGGGCACCCCACCGGTCGATACACCTGCCGATGAGCACGCCCGAGATCAGGATCGGCAGCCGCAGCGTCAACACCACGAGCGCGGTCTGGACCGGTGACCAGCCCTGCGGCTGCGCCACCCAGAGCAGCAGGAACAGTACGAACGTATCCGACGAGTTGCCCAGCAGGGCGACCGCAGCCGCCGTCCGCACCGGTGTGGGAACGCGCGAGCGTGGCTGGCGCGTGCGAAGCACCGCCGCCCGGCAGGTCATGGCGCGTACGCCTCGACGCTGCCGTCGACCGGGCAGTCGTTCCCGCAAGCCGCCCAGGAGCAGGTCCGGCAGGTGGCGTCCGCCTCGCTGCGCCGCCGGGTGCTGGCCAGCAACGCGGCGGCCAGGCTCTGCACCACCAGCTCCCGCCGCGAGGCGGGCAGCCCGTTCAGGAGCTCGGCGACCGCCTCGTCGCGAGCCTCGTGCCACCGCCGCAGGGCAGCCCGGCCATCGTCGGTGGCGTAGAGCGGAACCCCACGCCCGATCGAGGGTCCGCGGCGGACCATCCCCCGGCCGGCCAGCCGGTCGATGAGCCGTACGGTGCCTGACTGGCTCAGCTCGATCCGGCCACGCAACCACTCCACCGAGCAGCCCTCGTGCGTGGCGATCAAGGTGAGCGCGCTCAACTCTCGCTGCTCAAGCCCTGTCGAACGGGCCACGGCATGAAACCGGTCCGCCGCGGCGGTGACCCAGGCCGCCACGATATTTCCTGTATGCATGACTCATACATTTCCGGCGTCAGCGGGTTTAACCGGAGCGACAATGGAAATGTTGCCGAGCATGTCCGACCAGCAGAAATCCGAGCCCACCCAGGAACCACCCGGCACCCTCGACGCGATGCGACTCAAGCCCGACCACGGCGAGCAGACCTACCGAGGTTCGGGACGCCTGGATGGCAAGAAGACCGTCGTCACCGGCGGTGACAGCGGCATCGGCCGGGCGGTCGCGATCGCGTTCGCGCGCGAAGGCGCCGACGTGCTGATCGCCTACCTGAACGAGCACGACGACGCGAAGGACACCGCGAAGCTGGTCGAGCAGGCCGGTCGCCGGGCCGTCCTACTGCCCGGCGACCTCGCCGACCCGGGGCACTGCCGGGCCGTCGTGGACCGCGCCATCGCCGAGTTTGGCGGGATAGACGTGCTGGTCAACAACGCCGCCTACCAGATGACCCACGAGACCGTCGACGAAATCGACGACGACGAGTGGCAGCACACCTTCGACGTGAACATCACGGCGATGTTCCGGATCGTGCGTGCCGCCCTGCCGCATCTGAGCGACGGCGCGTCGATCATCAACACCAGCTCGATCAACTACGACGCGCCGAAACCGACGCTGCTGCCGTACGCCACCACCAAGGGTGCCATCGCCAACTTCACCGCCGGCCTGGCCCAACTGCTCGGCGAGCGCGGCATCCGGGTCAACGCCGTAGCGCCGGGCCCGATCTGGACCCCACTGATCCCGTCGACGATGCCTCCCGAACACGTCGCCGAATTCGGTAAGAACACGCCGCTGGGCCGCCCGGGCCAACCCAAGGAGGTCGCCCCGGTGTTCGTGCTGCTCGCCTCAGACGAGGCCAGCTACATCTCCGGCGCGATCATCCCGGTAACCGGCGGCAAGCCCATCCTCTGACAACTGGCCTGAGGCTCAGACCTGGACGACGACGCGTTCGGCCACCTCGACGAGCTTGGCGTGCGGCACCACCTTCGGTCCGCTGAAGATGACCATCCGAAGCTCGTCCTCGTACGTCACCGCGACGGCGACCACCCGGATGCCGCCTCCGGTCACGTATCCGACGCCACCCGCGCCCAGACCGTCGATCGGGGTCGTCTTCACGCCGCTCGCTTCGGCGATCGCCTCCACCGCCGCCGCCGCGTCAGCGGCTCGGTTCGGCCGGGTCGACACGATGAGGCTGAATGGCTCCTGCGAACCCTTGCCGTACGTGCAGCCGTGCCGGATCCTGCCCTCCTCCAGGCGCTCCACCGGGTCCTCTTTGGCCGTCAGCTTGGAGGCGGCCGAGCCGCCCAGTACGTCGACGACCACGCCGGCGGGCAGCAACTCACAGGCCGAGGTGATCTTCACGAGCCGGGCTGGCGCGCTCGTCGCCGGCGCCTTCGGCGTGTCCGACGCGTCCGGCGTCGCCGACGACACCCACTGGGCGGGCGACCCGCCCGCGCCATCCGACTCAGCGCCACATCCCGCCACGGCAAACGCCATCAGGCACGCCACCGAAATCCTCAACACCCTGCCCGGCATGATCGACCTCCCCAGTCGGCCGATCACCTTACCGGTCCAAAGCCATCACCGATCATCTCCCCCATGCGGTCGTCACGGGGCGGCACGCCGAAGTGGGCGCTGAAGCGGCTGACTCATCCGGCGTTCGGTGGGGGCGCCGTGACGGGTTCGAGCAGCGCGGCCGTCGGCATCTGGTGAAGGTGCCTGGCCCAGTCGAGCGGGGTCCCGTCGAAGCGCTCGTCGCGAAGGTCGGGGTCGGCGCCCAGGTCCAGCAGCCGGCGGGTGAGTTCGACGTTTCCGTTTGCCGCGCTGTGGTGCAGCGCGGTCTCCCAAGCCGCTTCGACGGGGGCGTCGCCGCGCCCGTAGGCGTTCACGTCGAAGCCGAGCTCCGCCAGCAGCGTTACCGTCTCGGCGGAAGCCTGGGTCGCGGCCCACACCATCAGCCCGGGACGGCTGCGGCGAGCCTCGGCCAGTGCGTCGGGATGCGCGACGCGGATCTGGTCTACTGTGGATCGATCGGCTCGGAACGCCGCTGCGATCAGGTCGCGCACCGGGTCGGGGCTCGGTGGTGTGGCGCCCTGGGCTACGAGGTAGTCAGCGATCTCGGTGTCGCCGTTGACGTGGGCCAGTTCGACCGGCGTCCTGCCGTCGCCGGGGCTCCACGCGGGTCCGCCACCCTCGAACCGGGAGCGGAAGTCGACGCCGTGCTCGACCAGCAGCCGCACCCGGGCTGGCTGATGATGCTCGACCGCCCAGCGCAGCTGGACGCGGAGCAGCTGCGCGGGCGTGCCCAACCCAGCGATCCGTGCCTTCCACGGGCCGCCGTCGCCGCTGCCAAGCCCATACTCGAACAGCAGCTCCAGGTGCGAGTCGTCGGACGAGAACATGCGGTTGTAGAGGGTCTGGGCGTCGTTGGGGTCGGCGCCGGCGTCGAGCAGCAGCCGGCCCAGCGCCCGCCAGTGCGGATGGCGGGGCTGGCGCTGCGGGCCCAGCTCGCCGTGGCCGAACACCCCGGTCAGCAACGTGAACGGCGACGGTAGGGCGTCGAACAGGTAGCCCTCGTTGGGATCGGCGCCGCCGTCGAGCAGCCGCCGGGCGGTCGCGAGCACGGGGCCGGCCGGTATGGCTGTGTCGAACCGCGAGTAGACGAGGTAGTACAGCGGTCGCCACCCCAGGGGGCCGCCGCGTTCGGCTACCCGCCGCGGCTGCTCGGCGAGCAGCCGGCTGACGTCGTCCGGGCGGGCCGCCGCCGCGGCGGCCCAGATGTTCGCCTTGGTCAGGTCGGGATGCTGGGCGAGCAGTCGCCGGGCCTGCTCCCAGCGCACCGGCCCGTCCTCACGGCTGTACGTCAGGCAGGCGAGGCGGCAGAACTCTCCCGCCGGGTCGTCCACAGGTGCCGCACCAAGCCCGGTCTGCCAGCCGTGTTCGGCCACGGTCTCCAGGTATCGCGCGAGGCCGGGCCAGCTGCCGAAACCGTATTCGCGGGCGATGACGAATTGTGCCGCGCTGAGCTGGATGGCGCCGGAGTCGTCGGGCGACGCACCGCGATGGTGGCGCGCCAGCCGCGCCAGGGCCTCGGGCTCGCCGGCTCGAACCGCCCGCTGCAGGGCACGGGCCTGCCGGCGAAAGCTGTCGAGGTGCGGACGGTCGGGCATGTCCAGGGTTGGCACAGCGGCCTCCTCTCGTCTGCCTGATGTCCGCTCGGTCAGGCCGAAAGGAGAACGATGGTGACACGAGGTGCACACACCAGGTGGGCTGAGCCCATTTCCGCGGACCGGAGGCTTCCTGGCAGCCACCGCCATTCTAGCCAGCTCGATCAGGGGGTTGAAGATCACCGGGTAAAGTCCGGTGCCATGCCGGAGGAGTCGCGCCTGATCCAGAGCCTGCGTTCGGCCGTCGCCGCGGCACCCGAGGACGTGCCCCTGCGCCTGCACCTCGCGGAGCTTCTGCTGGACGCCGCCCGCCCCGACGCGGCCGTCGCGGAGGTGGCCGTCGCGCTGCAACACGAACCGGGTGACGCGCAGGCGCGAGCGTTGATGGCCCGTGCCATGGGCGCGCCCGCGGGCGCCTCCGACGCCGCACCGCCCCGGTTCGTCGAGGCTCCGCTCACCGTCGACGGCAGCGGCGACCCGGGCACGGCGGTCGGCTGGGACGTCGACGCGCCCGGCACGGTGCGCCTCGCGGACGTCGGTGGCATGCAGCAGGTCAAGGAACGGCTGGAAGCGGCCTTCCTCGCACCGATGCGCAACCCGGAGCTGCGCAAGCTGTACGGCAAGAGCCTGCGCGGCGGCTTGCTGCTCTACGGCCCGCCCGGCTGCGGCAAGACCTTCATCGCACGCGCGGTCGCCGGTGAGCTCGGTGCAGGCTTCCTCTCCGTGTCCATCAACGACGTGCTCGACATGTGGATCGGCAACTCCGAGCGCAACATGCATGAGATCTTCGCCACCGCCCGCCGGCAGGCCCCATGCGTGGTCTTCCTCGACGAGCTGGACGCCCTCGGCGGCAAGCGGAGCCGCACCCAGAGCAGCGGCATGCGAAACACGGTGAACCAGCTACTGACCGAACTGGACGGCGTCGACGCCGCGGCCAACGAGGGCGTCTTCGTACTCGCGGCCACCAACGCTCCCTGGGACGTGGACCTCGCTCTGCGCCGGCCCGGCCGGCTGGACCGCACCGTGCTCGTGCTGCCACCCGACGCACCGGCCCGCGAGGCGATCCTCCGGTACCACCTGCGCGACCGGCCGATCGAGAACGTCGACCTGGGCAGGCTTGTCAAGGCCACCGACGGCCTCTCCGGCGCGGACCTGGCGCACGTCTGCGAGACCGCGGCGGAGGTGGCGCTGCTCGACTCCGCACGATCCGGCAACGTACGCATGATCGGAATGACGGATCTGCTCGACGCCGCGAAGTCCGTGCCGCCGTCCGCCGAGCCCTGGTTCGCGGCCGCCCGCAACGTGGCCATGTTCGCCAACGACGGCGGGACGTACGACGATCTCCTGGCGTACCTGAAGAAACGGCGCATGCTGTGACCCTGCACCCCATGGTCGAGCGCGCCGACGCGCTCATCGACCTCGGCCGGTTCGACGAGGCCGCGGCCCTGCTCGGGCGCCGGCTGGCCGAGGATCCCGACGACGTCCGGGCCTGGACGAAACTGGCTCGGTGCCGGCTGGCCGCCAAGGACCCCGAGCAGGCGCTCGACGCGATCGACGAGGCCCTCCGGCGCAGCCCCGACGACATCAACGCGCTCTACATGCACGCCCAGGTGCTGCGCCGGGCGAAACACCTGGAGGTTGCCCAGCGCTGGCAGCAGGCCGAGGCGTCGCTTCGCGCGGCCCTCCGCGTAGATCCCCAGAACAGCGCCGTCCACGCCGCGCTCGGCGAGTTCGTGCTGTTCTACCCCCATCGGCGCGCCGAAGCCCTGGAGCTGGCCCGGGAGGCCGTCCGGCTCGACCCGGAGGACGTGCGGGCCTACGAGTCGCTCTGGATGACCGCCGCCGGCGCGTCGGACACCGACACCTACAACTGGGCGCTGCGCCAGGTGCTTCGCTTGGAACCCACCAATGGCCGCGCCCTGATGCTGGTCAGCGGCCAGGAGGCCAACCAGCCCGGCGTCACGGCCGGCCGCGCCGCGGAGATTTACGCCGACGCCCTCGCCGTACACCCGGACAGCCCCGGCCTGCGCATGGACCTCGACCGCGCGACCTACCGCATGCTTCGCGGCGTCCGCTGGCTGGCGCTCATCTGCCTCGCCGCCGCCGGCGCCATGGTCGACCTGTTCCCCACGGAGGGGGAAGCGGTACGCGAACTTCCGGTGCCGCTCGGCAACCGCCTCTGGGTCCTCACCATCATGGCCGCGATCTGGGGCTTCGGCGCCTGGCGCCGATACCGACGACTGCGGGCCGGCGTCCGGTTGAACGTACGGTCACTGGTGCGTCGCGGCAGGTGGGCGCGCATCGTGCTCGCCCAGGCGTCCTGGACGACGCTCTGCGCCCTGCTGATCTCGCAGCTGCCGTGGACCGACCACACCGTTCCGCAGGTGCTCTTCTGGGCCGGCCTGCTGCCCACCCTGTCCACCATCTGGTTCGACCGGCGAAAGCCCCGCTAGCCGCAGTGCTCGAACGGGCTGTTGTAGGTGACACCGCCGGCCGAACCACCCCAGGCGATGCAGACCCCGGCGGCTTTGACTCGCACCGGACCGGCGTAGTACTCGAAGGAGCCTTTGTCGGTGGTCCGGGACTCGTCCTGCGGCTGTAGGTATGCCGAGACGCTCGTCTTGGCGCCGACCGAGGTGGTCTTGAGGGTCACCGAGCAGTTGTTTCCGTTGCTGGAGTTGTAGAGCAGATACACCTTGCCGAACCGGCCAAGGGCCGCCGAGTCGATGACCTCGTATCCACTGCCGCAGACCTGTGACGGCGTGTACGGGTTGGTCGTCGAGCCACCTGTGGACGATGGCTTTGGTGTCGGGCCGCTGGACCTCGTAGGCGGCGGCGTGCCGGTCTCGGCCGGGGCCGCCGTGGTGCGCGAGGCGCTCGGCCGTGCCGGCTGGACCGGCCCGTCGGTGGCCGGCCCGATCCGCTCCCCACCGCGGTCGGCACCTGAGGCGGAAGCCTCCACCGCAGTGGGCCCCGACGCCTGCCGCTGGCCCGGATCTGGGCGGAACGCCGTGACGGCTAGCACCGCGATCAGCGCGAGTACGGTTGCCCCCGCCACCCCGGCAAGCGTGAGGTTTCGCCGGCGGTTACCGCCGCTTACAGGCCGGACCTCCGTCGGCTGCTCCGCGACCGACGGGCCCGGGCGGAGTTGGGCGAACGGGTCGACGGGGGGAAGCGGGACGACCGAAGTGGCGGCATCGCCGGTATCCGCCGGAGGCGACAGGGCAACGACGGAGGTGGCGTCCTGTGCGGCTCGGATGGCCGCTGCGAATTCGGCGGCGCTCGGATAACGGTCGGCAGGGTCAGTTGCCAGTGCGCGCGTAACCACCGCCGCGACCGGCGCCGGGACGTCCGCCGGCAGGGCCGGCACCTCGCCCTGTACGCGCTGGAGCACGACCTGTAGCGGGTTGTCACCGGTGAACGGCGGCCGCCCGGCCAGGCAGTAGTAGGCGACCACGCCAAGCGCGTAGATGTCGGTCGCGGGCGAGACGAACTGGCCGGAAGCCTGCTCGGGTGACATGTAGTGCGCCGAGCCCAGGATGACGTTCGGGCGGGTAACGCTGGTCAGGTCGGCGGACCGGGCGACCCCGAAGTCGACCAGGACGACGGTGCCGTCCGGCCGGACCAGGAGATTGCTCGGCTTGACGTCGCGGTGGACGATTCCTGCCTCGTGCGCGACCTGCAATGCTTCCGCGGCTTGTGCCACGACCGATGTGGTCTCCGCCACGCCGAGCCGCCCTGCCGTCCTTATCCAGGCCGACAGCGACGTGCCTTCGACGTACTCCATGACGAGGTAGTCGAGTCGGCTGTCGCCGACCACCGCCTGCTCGCCGTAGTCGTGCACCTGCACGATGCCGGCATGGCGCAGGCTGGCCACGAGCCTCGCCTCGGCCCGGAACCGGGTGATGAACTCCGAGTCGGACACCAGAGCCGGCAACAGCACCTTGACCGCGACGCTACGCCGGAGCAGGACGTCGGTGCCGCGCCAGACGTCTCCCATGCCGCCTGTGGCGATGCGTTCTTCCAGCTGGTAGCGGTTGCTGAGCACAACTCCCGGAGCAAGCACCCGACCACGCTACCCGCCACGCGAGCACCGTCAGTTGCCGCCGCCGTCGCCCCCGTCGCCGCCGTGGCCCGCGCCGCTTTCGCCTCCGAAGGCGCCGCGGGCGTAGCCGTAGCGGCCGTCGTGGACGGATAAATCACCGCGGATGCCGCCAAGTCTGAGGGGTTTACCCGGCCCGCCGACATGTTGCAGGCAGATCATGCCGCGAGGCTGGAAGCATTCGCCGCGGCCGCCGCAGTCGACCAGGTAGCGGTGGCCGCCTTGGATGCGAAGGTCTTGATCCACCCGGAAGAGCAACGGCAGGGCTGTTGGGCCGCAGCCTTCGTCCCGCCGGGCGTAGCTGAGCGTTGCCAGGGTGCCAGCAGCGGTCGTATGCCTCGACGAGCGGTCCAGAGGGCGCCCGAACGCGGCCTCGCAGAAGGCGGCGTAGTCGCGTACGTCCAGCGCCAGCTCCTGCCACAGATCGTCTACGACCACGGATGGCATCGAAAGGGTCGCCCTGGGATGGCGGGCAACGAGCCGGAACCATTGCCGGGTCGCGTTTTCAACCAGACGAATATCGTCGGCGCCTAGATTGTGCTGGTTCATGAGACGCTGGCGCACTCTGGCGGGAAACTGCAGATGGTCAACGACAGCAACTCGGTGAGTCGAGCGGTATTTCCTTAGCCTGGTCCAGATCATATGGCTGACCTCGATTCGCTCGACATACGAGCGGTGGCCTTCATGATACGTCTCAGCCGCGAAGCGAGGTCTCGCTTCGCGGCCATTGACGTTGCTGCTCAAGCTACCTGATCGCGACCACGGTGAGGGAACGGACGCCCCCGGAGCCATCGGTAACGACCTTGAACGTCCCGGTTTTGACGATCCGGCATTGGTGGACGCCGGCCGCGTACTGGCAGGAAACCGCGTTGGACGGGGTGACCGTCCGCAGCCCGGGGCCGAGATTCTCCACCCGCAGAACCGCACCGAGCCTCATGCAGACGGCCCACCAGGACGGTCCCGCCTCGGAGGCGTCGATGGTGTGCGTCTGACCCGACTGGAAGCAGGCGGGCGAGGACCGAGACGAGCTCTTGGCCACCACGACGGTGAGCGTGCGGACCTGATGTCCATTGTCGATCGTGAACCGGGCCGTTCCCGGCTCAACCAGTCGACACATCCGGACGCCCCCTTCGTACTCGCATTCGGCCTTGTCCGGCGTGCTCTGCGAGAAACCCTCGGGGCCGAGGTTCGCGATCCGCAGTACGCCACCGACCGCGATACACAGTTGCGGCCAGGGCCCGGTGTCGGAGACGTTGATCCGGTATTCGACCGCTCCCAGACAGGGCGGGCTGTGACCGGTGTTGATGGGACCCGGTTTGGGGCTATTGGCTGGCTTCGTAGTCGGGCCGGCGGGCGCCGTGGCACTTGGTGTACTGCTTGGGGTCGCGCTCGGGCTGGCGCTGGGCGTCTGGACGGGCAGTGCCTGTACCGGGTTGGAACCACAGGCCGCCGCGGCCATAGCGGCCAGCCCCAACGCGGCGAGCGCCGGGAAGCGACGCAGGTGAGCGATACGCATGATCAGAAACTCCTTTTCGATTGGCCTTCACTTTGTTCGTCTCCGCGGCGAGGGCTTTGGTTCGCGACGGCGCCTATCATCAAGTGGTGACGATCCGTACGTCAGCGGGTCCGCGACGCGGTTCGGTAATCTCGTGACCTCGCCCGACAAGATCGGCTCATACCGGGTCGAGCGGTTACTCGGCATCGGTTCGTTCGCGACAGTCTGGCTGGGTCACGAGCCGTCGCTTGGCGCACGCGTGGCGATCAAGGTGCTGGCCGACAACTGGAGTCACGACCTCAGGGTCCGCGAGCGGTTCCTCGACGAGGCACGAATGCTGTGGAAGCTGGACCACGAGCGGATCGTGCGGGTGTACTCGCTCGGCGCCCTCGACGACGGGCGGCCGTACCTGGTGATGGCGTGGGCCGACGGTGGAAGCCTCCGCGATCGGCTCACCGCCGGACCGATGCCGATCGGGCCCAGCCTGCGGCTGCTGCGAGAGATCGCCGCGGGCGTCGCCGTCCTGCACGACCACGGGATCGTGCACCGCGACCTGACCCCCGGCAACGTACTGTTCCGGTCACGACCGGCGATCGCTGCATCGGCCGGGCTCGCCGACCTCGTCGTCATCGCCGATCTGGGCCTGGCCAAGGCCCTCGCCGCCGCCTCCGGCCTCACCGCCCGCGCCGGCACGCCGGGCTACATGGCGCCCGAACAGGACGACCCGGCCGCCGTGGTCAACGCGCGCGCCGACGTGTACGGCCTGGGCCGGCTGGGGATCAAGCTGCTCGGCACCGCCGACGAGCGCGCCAAGGGGCAGGCCAAACTGCGCGACGGCGTACCCCCAACGGTCGCGACCGTGCTACGGACCGCGACCGCGCAGCGGCCCGCGGACCGCTATCCGGACGGGGCGGCGTTCGCCGCCGCCCTTGACCGGGCCGTCGGTGGGCCGGCCGGATACGAGGCCTTCGAGGCCACCCGGACGCGCAGGGCCAGCACCGGCCGGCTGCGCCGGTTCGCGGCCGCTCTTGTGCTTGTCCTGGCGGTCGTGTCGGCGGCAGTGGCATCCGCGTCGACGGGCGGCCGGATGCGAGCCGTGCCCGGCAGCGTCACCGACCGGACCGGCCAGCTCACGGTGGCGCTCCCCGACGGCTGGCACGCCAGGCAGGCCGTGTGGGCGGGTCTGCCGGAGCCCGACCGCGAAGCGCCGGCAGCGCTGGTGGCAACGCCAGACTTTGGCGGGTGGCAGTCCGATCCGGCGGTGCCGGGGATGTTCGTTCTGCTCACCCAAGGGCTGGGCACGCGTTCCACACCGGCGGAGTTCCTCGCGGGCCGGCTACACGACGGATGCACGGCCGAGCCGACGCGAACGACTCGCCAGGCGGGCATCGAATGGACGGTGGCGCGCTACGCCTCCTGTCCCGACGGCGAGAAGACGGTGGTCGTCGAGACGGCCGGCGCAACGGAGACGGGCCTGGTGTACGTGCAGATCGCGCCGCCAGCCGGAAGCGGACCGGAGTTCGTCGACGAGCTACTGGCCGGGGTTCTGGTGCGAGATTAGGCCCTCACCACGACCGTGATCTCGTCGATCCGCTCGTCACGCGTGATGGTCACCGTGACGGTGCCCGGGTGCAGGAAGGCGATGTCGTGCACGGCGGCCGCGTAGTTCACGTCGACGAGCTCCGGCGGTTCAGCCTTGACGAGGCCGGGACCGATTCCCTGAAGCCGCAGGACGCCGCCGGTATGGAAGCACATCCACCTGTCCGGGCCCACCTCGTTGCTGCTCAGGTCGACATCGTGCCGGACAGCACCCCGACAAGTCGGCGTGGCGGACCCGCCCTGCGTCGGCTCGGCCGTCCCCGTGGTCACCGGTGGCGAACGACGTGGCGGTGCCGGCGGGCGGCCGGGCCGGGCGACCGCCGGGCCGCTGGGGCTGGTGACGGCCGTGCCGCTGGAGCTGGCAACGGGCGTGCCGCCGGGCGTGGCGGTGACCTGCCCGACGGGTGCCTGGACCGGCAGCGACGAAAGCCTCTCGGGACCACAACCGGCGACCAAGGCGACGGCGACCGCGATGGCGAGCGGGCCTCTCAGCTCAGCATGCCGCCGTTCAGCCGCTCTCTGAGCCGGCGCCTGCCCTCGTGGATACGTGACTTCACCGTCCCCTCGGGTACGTCCAGGAGGGCGGCGATCTCCCGGTAGCTCAGGCCAACGATGTCGCGCAAGGTCACCGGCTCCGCCAGGTGCGGTCCGATGTGGTCGAGCGCGTCGAGCAGATCCAGTCGGGTACCCGCGATCACGCTGGTCCGCTGAGGATCCGCCCGATCCGGCGACACCTCCCCCACCTCGGTGGCGAATCGACGCCGTAACACCTGGTAGGTCGAGCGTGCGCGGTTGGCCGCGATCCGGTGCATCCACGTGCGGAACGCGGCCCGACCCTCAAACCCGCCTATCCCCCGGGCCAACGCCAGCAGCGCGTCCTGACACGCCTCTTCCGCGTCCTGGCGGTTGGGAAGGAAACGCGCACACACCCGCAACACCTCCGGACGGGCCGTGACCAGCAGTTCGTCCAGCGCGCCCGGCGCGCCCTCCGCGGCGGCTCGGGCCAGCCGTTCGAGGTCAGAGGCGTATCCGACACCGTCCGGGTCTACGGGACGTATTCAGGTTTTCTCCATAGGTAGAGCATGCGCCCTGATGGTGCTCTCCCATGTCTGAACGTCGTGCCAGCTTGAAATCCGACAGGCCGCTCCTGCCCGGCCAGCCCGGACCCGCGCGGCCGGGCTGGTTCGTCCGCATGGACGCGCCGGAGCACACCCGCTACCGGCGGCTGTTGACCAAGCACTTCAGCATGCGCCGGATGACCGCGCTGACGCCGCGAATCGAGGCAATCGTCGAGGAGCACCTCGACGCGATGGCCCGGCAGGGCCCACCGGCCGACCTGGTGCGCTAGTTCCTGTACGGCATCGTGCGCTCCAAGCGGGTCGCGCCGACGGACGACCTGCTGAGCGCGCTGGCGGAGCACCCGGAGCTGACCGAGGAGGAGCTGACCGGGATGCGATGCTGCTGCTGATCGCGGGCCACGAGGCCACCGCCAACATGCTCGCGCTCGGCGCCTGTGCCCTGCTACGCAGTCCGGACCAGCTCGCCGCACTGCGCGCCGATCCCGCGCTGGTCGACAACGCGGTCGAGGAGTTGCTGCGCTATCTGTCGATCATCCATGTCGGACTGACCCGGACCGCGCTGGAGGACGTCGATCTCGCGGGCGAGCGGGTCGCGGCGGGCGAGACCGTTGTGGTGGCGGTAAACGAGCGAACCGCGACGCCGCCCGGTTCGACGACCCGGACCAGTTGGCGGTCAACCGATCCATGCCCGGACATCTGGCCTTCGGCCACGGCGTGCACCAGTGCCTGGGCCAGCAGCTCGCCCGGATCGAGATGCGTATCGGGTTCACCGCGCTCCTGCGCCGCTTTCCCAACCTCCGCCTGGCCGTGCCGCCCGAGGAGGTCCCGCTCCGCACCGACATGGCCGTCTACGGCGTTCACCGCCTCCCGGTCGCCTGGTGACCCTCCACCGCGGGGCCCACAAAAAATCTTGAAGGGCGCCGTCGGAATCCGTCTGTTTCGTTCGAGGCCCAGGTAGAGACCTCGAACGAAGGAGACAGCGATGACCACGAACGCCACGTCCCAGTGCACCTCGGCCGCCCGGATCACCAGGTCCCTGCTCGGCTACGGCGTCCTCGCCGGCCCGCTGTACGTGGGCGTTTCGCTGGCGCAGGCGCTCACGCGCGACGGTTTCGATCTCAGCAAGCACGCGTGGAGCCTCCTCGCCAACGGCGACCTGGGCTGGATTCAGATCGTCAACTTCATCCTCGCGGGCCTCGCGACCGTGGCGGCGGCCGTCGGGCTGCGCCGCGCGCTGGGTCGGCGACTGGCGCCGGCGCTGATCGCCGCATATGGCGCCAGCCTCGTCGGTGCCGGAATCTTCCGCGCCGATCCGGCACAGGGTTTCCCGATCGGTACGCCCGAGACGACGCCGATCAGCTGGCACGGCGCGCTGCACTTCGTCATCGGCGGTGTCGGCTTCGCGTGCCTCATCGCGGCGTGCTTTGTGCTGGCCAGGCACTTCTCGCGGGAAGGGCGGCGCGGACTCGCCCGGTTTTCTATGGTCACCGGGGTGGCCTTCCTCGCCGGGTTCGCGGGCATCGCCAGCGGCTCGCACGGGCCGACCACGTTGGCGTTCGTCGCGGCGGTCGGGATCGTCTGGGCCTGGCTCGCCACGGTCTGCGTCCACTTCTACCGCGGCCTCGCGGACGCGGCCGCCTGACAGTCACGGCACCTGAAAGGATCGGCTCATGCGCTACCTGATTCTGCTCAAGGCCACCCGACCGGCCGGCCCACCGCCTCCCGATCTCATGGAGGCCATCATGGCGCTCGGTGGCGAGGCGACCGCGTCCGGCGCCCTACTCGACACCGCCGGCCTGGCGCCGAGCGCCGCCGGTGCCCGGGTGAACGTGTACGGCGGCAAGCTGAGCGTCACCGACGGGCCGTTCGCCGAGGCGAAGGAGACCATCAGTTACGCGCTCTACGAGGTGCGCTCGAAGGACGAGGCGGTCGAGTGGGCCTCCCGCTTCATGAGCTTGCACCGCGACCTCTGGGAGGGCTGGCAAGGCGAGAGCGAGGTGCTCAAGGTCATGGGTTCGGAGGACTTCGCCGGTCCCGCGTAGTCGCCATGAGGCAGGATCGGTAGTCGTGACGGCTACCGATCCTCGCCGCGCGGTGGAGACCGTGTGGCGCATGGAGTCCGCGCGGATCGTGGCGGCGCTGGCCCGGCTGGTCCGCGACGTTGGGCTCGCCGAGGAACTCGCGCAGGACGCGTTGGTCATCGCGCTGGAGCAGTGGCCCATGACCGGCGTACCGGATCATCCGGGTTCGTGGCTGATGGCCACGGCCAAGCACCGGGCCATCGACGCGTTGCGCAGGCAGGGCCGGTACAGGGAGAAGCTCGAACTGCTCGGCCGGGCGACGCCCGACGCCGACGACCCGGACCTCGCCGCGGCCATGGACGACTACGTCGGCGACGACCTGCTGCGGCTCGTCTTCACCACCTGCCATCCGGTCCTGTCGACCGAGTCTCGGGTCGCGCTGACCCTGCGCCTGCTCGGCGGACTCACCACCGAGGAGATCGCCCGGGCATACCTGGTGTCGGAGTCGACGGTCGGGCAGCGGATCACCCGGGCCAAGCGGACCCTGGCCGACAAGCGGATACCAATCGAACTCCCGCCGCCGGCCGAGGCCGCCCAGCGGCTCGCTTCGGTGCTCGAGGTGATCTACCTGATCTTCAACGAGGGGTACGCCGCGACAGCCGGCGACGACTGGATGCGGCCCGCCCTCTGCGAGGAAGCGCTGCGCCTTGGCCGGATCCTCGCCACGTTGGCACCCGCCGAACCCGAGGTGCACGGGTTGATGGCGCTGATGGAGCTCCAGGCGTCACGCACCGCCGCGCGGACCGCGCCGGACGGTACCCCCATCCTGTTGCAGGACCAGGACCGGCGGCGCTGGGACCGGTTGCTGATCCGGCGCGGGCTGGCGGCGCTCGCCAGGGCCGAAGGCGCATACGGCCCGTACGTCCTACAGGCCTCGATCGCGGCGTGCCATGCGCGGGCGGCCCGCGTCGAGGACACCGACTGGCGGCGGATCGCGGCGCTCTACGAGGTGCTCACGCACGTCTCGCCTTCACCGGTGGTCGACCTCAACCGCGCGGTCGCGGTCGGCCACGCGCACGGCCCGGCGCGCGGCCTGGAGATCGTCGAAAGCCTGAACCTGCCTGGCTATGCGCTGTTGCCAGCGGTCCGCGGCGACCTCCTCGCGAAGCTGGGGCGCGCCGCGGAAGCCAGGCGGGAATTCGAGCGCGCCGCGGCGATGACCCAAAACGCCCGCGAGCGGGCGTTGTTCGAGGCGAGGGCCGCCGCACTGCGGTGACGACGGGGTACCGGCGGCCGCGGCTCGCGACGTTCGACCCGGGGCAAGGCCTAGCCCCCAGCCGCCCGCTACCCCAGGTTCCGCCGCTTGGTGATGTAAGGCAGCGCGAACAGGTACAGGCCGGTGAATAGGAGAAAGGTGAGTGGGAGCAGCGGCGAGCGCGATAAGAAGGCAGTCCCGCCGGCTGGAAGCCGCACGTAGTTCAGCCGGCAAGGCCCACGTCTGGGGTGGCGGTCTGCCGACCGGGGTGGCGCTTCGTGTCGGGTAGGAAGAGCACGCCGAGCAGCAGGCCGTGCAGCGCCGCGATGACCGGCATGCCCGTCCAGTACTCGACCACATCGGGCAGCCGGCCGGCAGCGATCGAAGCGGCCGCGAGGTAAATGCTCCAGGTCACCAGCGCGGCGAGTGCGGCGAAGGCCCAGTACCGGCCGCGGTGGCCCGGACCTGGCCGCAGCCACCGAACCAGCGCGTCCACCGCCACCCCGGCCACGACGACCGCGGCGAACGTGGAGCGGTGCTCGAAGGCGTCCACCGAGCAGCTCAGGAAGCCGAAGACGCCGTACACCGCGGTCGCGGTCCCTACCGGTATCCGCCATCTGCGGGCCAGTAGCAGCAGCGGCGCCAGCAGCATGGCGTTGGTGAGGGCGACGTCACCGGCCAGCATGGCGGCTCGGGTCCGCGTCGTGCCGTCGCCCTCTCGGATGGTCGAGAACGCCTGGACGATCGACTCCGCCGACCAGCCCGCTGCGTTGGCGAAGGTGAGATACAGCCCGAAGAGGCCGGCCGCGGCTCCGACGCTGAGCGCGGCGGGCAGGAACCCGGACAGCGCGGGCGCCGCCGGCATCGACGGGTTTGCCCAGGCCGACCGCAAGGGGCTGGTGAGGATGAGCAGCATCGACGCGCCGAGCCCAAGGTGGCTGGGGCTGAAGACTGCCGCGAGGCTCTGTTCGATGCCGAAGACGCTGTGCCAGATCAGATCCGCCACCGCGGAGAGAATGAACAAACCGAGTGCGAACATGGTCGGTCCGTAGCCAACCGGTATGGCGTCTACGCCACGTCGGCCCGCGAGGACATTGCGCCACACCAGCCAGCAAACCCAACCGGCGGTGGCGACGAAGCCGGAGTAGAAGACCGCGTGCCACGGCGTGAAGAACGTCTCGAGCTGCGGCCGGTTGGAATGGGCCCACGCGTCGACGAACAGCCCGACGACGAACCAGATGCCGACCAGCAGCGTGACGAGATCATCCCGGCGCGAGGTCAGTGGCCGGCTCTGCGCCGACGAAGGCGTGGGCCACCAACGCTCGCGCAACCTTGCGGCAACCGCCATCGTGGTCCTCCCCGGCCAGAGACCAAGAGAACCTTCAATATAGACGGCCTTCGAGTCCTCCGGCTATCCGCATGGCGTGGCGTTCCCGGTCCGCGAGTTCGGTGAGGATCGCCGAGGCGCGGGCCAGATGGTCCGGGTCGCCGGCTTCTCCGGCCGCCGCGATGTGGTGGGCGACCTCGGTCCACAACGGAGCGATCTCGGCGTACAACTGGTGACCGAGGCGAAGGTTTTCGTCGTCGACGATCGTGGCGCATTCGGCGAGGAAGTCGCGGTACATGGCGCGAAACAGGGCGCCGCCGGTTCCGCCGCGTTCCATCAGCGCCGCGGCCAGCGGGAGGTCGTGGGACGGGTCGCTGGAACGGTCGAGCCACCGCGCCACCTCTCGGGCCGCCTTGGCGATGCCGCGGTGGCCGAGGTTGGCGATGGGCGGGTTGACGAAGGCTTGTGCGTTGTTGCGGATCGCCACCCGGATGGCGGCGCCCAGATCGGGCCGACCGGTGGGACCGTCGATTGTGTAGGAGAGGTTGCGGGCGGTCATCGGTCCGCGTTCGTTGCGGGCCTGTTCCAGGCTCGCCAGCGTGGTCGTCACAGCGCCGCCCTGCTGCGCGGTGTCGATCAGGTAGGCGTGGGTGTCGTCGTAGCCGTACATCGCGGCGAAGTGACCTCCGAAGTGGACCTTCGTGGCGAAGTAGTCCAGGTGGTAGGAGTCCAGTTGCAGACCGACCGGGCGTCCGGCGGTGAGCGCGGCGACGACGTTGTGCCAGGCCTTACGGGGCGAGGCGGTCTCCTGGATGTGCAGGGTCAGGCCCAGCCGGTCGGCGACGGTCCGGGTGATCGTGGCCGGCTTGGTGCGGCCGCCGAGGAACGGAAAGTCCATGCTCTTGGCGTCCCAGTAGACGAAGCCCAGACCTTCGCCGAGGCCGAACAGCATGGGCTCTGACAGGTCGAGGCCCGCGTGGCGCAGCAGGGCGCCAAGCGTGGTCGTCTCGCAGTGCTGACCGGCGGGGAACGAGACATTCTCGACGATCATTTGGCTTCCTGATCTGCTGGTCGGGGCGGAACGGACCGGGATCGGACCGGCCAGGCGATCTCCGTGCGGAGGGCGGTCGTGGGTACACCGCGCGCGGGCGGGACGAGGTAGCGCTCCTCGGCCGGGCCCGCCAGCACCCGGTCCTGCTCGGCGATCCAACGCCCCAGCGACCGGTAGGGGGTCTCGATGTCTTCGTAGCGACCCTCGTGCACGGTCGCGGCGAGCAGGCAGCCCGCCAGTTCCCCGGCCGCCATCGTCGCGGTCGGCCTGGGCGGGTGCGCCACCGGCGCGAACAACTCCACCTCCAACTCCGGCGCGTCGAGGTCGTCGCTGAGGTAGCGGGTCCCCGGCGGCCCCGCCGGGGCGATCCCCTGCTCGGCGAGGCCTGCGAACAGCCGCGCGAACCCGGACGCCAGCGTCTCGGCCAGCCCGCTCAGCGGGGTACGCACCAGAACGCGGGCGGTTGGTTGGGCGCCGCGCCACCGTTCGTACACGTGCAGCCAGCCCGGCACGCGACCCGGCTCGGACAGCACGGCGCCCAACCGCTCGGCTATCTCGTCTAGCCGGGCCGCCCGCGCGGCCACGCGTTCCCGGTGCCGTTCGATAACGGCGCGTGCCCGCTCCGGCGTATCGGCCGCCAAGATCTCGGCGATCTCGGGCAACGGAACCTCCAACTCTCGCAGGCGCCGGACCAGCCCCGCCCGGGGAAACTGGTCGACGCTGTACCGGCGGTAGCCGGTATCCGGATCTACCCACGCCGGGACGAGCAGACCCAGCCGGTCATAGTTGCGCAGCACACGAACGGACAACCTGGTCGCTCGCGCGAACACCCCGATC
The DNA here is from genome assembly GCF_036906915.1 of Micromonospora sp. CPCC 206061. NCBI lineage: Bacteria > Bacillati > Actinomycetota > Actinomycetes > Micromonosporales > Micromonosporaceae > Micromonospora > Micromonospora sp. CPCC 206061. Next base: position 74,761 of record NZ_JBAKHX010000013.1, on the reverse strand, counting down.
GGCATCAACCCCGTCACCGACGCCTCCAACAGCCTCGACCCTCTCCCTAGGAGAGAGTCAACCCCGGCTGCTTCGGCGAACGGGCATCAGCCCAGGCGGCGGCGCAACGCGATGAGTAGTGCAAGGCCGCTGAGGAGCAGCACGCCGCCGAGCGTGGCGACAGCGTCCGCGGTCAGCCCGGAGCGCGACGGCCCGGTCAGCGCAAGGTTTCCACTGGCCGGACAGGTCTGCACCAGGTCGAATTCGCCGTCCGTACCGGTGACCTGCGCGGTCGCGTCGGTGAGGTTGAACGGGTTTACCAGTTCGCCGGTCGCGGTCGCGCCAGCCGGCGTCCTTATCCACGCCGTATCGCCGACGATCGCGCGGTCAGCTGCCGCACTGGTCGTGATGGTTTCCATTACAGGGCCGCCCTCGGTGGCGAACGTCAGCGTCAATGACGCGAACGTGCCCTGCGTCGGGGTGCGCAACGCGAAGGCCCACACGTCGTCACCCGCGAATGGGCCGCCGCCCAGCGCGGCATCACACATCTGGGTCGCGAAGGCGGCCGCGGTCCCGCCCGTATCCGCGGGATCGATCGTCACTGTCGCCGCAGCCGATGCCGGCGCGGTGAACCCTAGGCTCATGATGGCGGCCACGGCGGCAGCGCCACCAAACCGGCTCAAGGAACGAGTGTCCACGGCGTCAGACAAGCACGGCCGACTCGTCTGGATAGCCAGAATCACACTCTTCGCCCGGGATGGGGATTCTCGGTCTAGGCTGGCGCACCGCGTGAGCCAACGACGGCGGGCACTTCCTACCGCTGGAGTGCCCACGGGAGTTCGCCGCGGCCGTGGCCGCAGCGGCTGCCCGGTCCACCGCGCATTTTCGACACGAGCGGCACCCGGGACGACTACCCCGCACCACCAGAATCATGCCCTGGAAGGGGCCTGCGGAGGTGAATGGCGCTTCCACGGGTCGCGCGGCGCTTAGCCGCGCTGCGCCGGGCGACTTGGGCGGCCGCGCAGGTAGAGCCAGTTGATCGCCCAGACCGCGACACCGCCCAGCAGCAGCCAGAGCGCCAGCAGGTAGATCGACGCCTCACGGACGATCGGCAGTAGGAAGACCGCCGAGACGATCGCGCCCAGGACCAGCAAGACGGTGGGAGCCCGGAAATGCGGGCGGTCGACCCTGTCCCGTCGCAGGACCAGGGCCGAGACGTTCACCAACAGGAACACCGCGGTCAGCAGCAGCACGGTGGTGTCCGACAGATCGGTCAGGTCCTGCACCGTGGCCAGCAGCAGCACGGCCAGCGCGGTGGTGAAAAGGATCGCCACCCACGGCGTGCGGCGCGGCGAGACCCGGCCGAACACGCCCGGCAGAACGCCGCGTCGGGCCATGCCGTACAGCAGGCGCGAAGCCATGACCATGTTGATCAGCATGGTGTTGGAAACAGCCATAATCGACACAGCGGAGAAGACTTCCCGTACGGCCAGGTCCGGTGCGCCGGCCCGCACAACCTCCAGTAGCGGACCTGTCGATTCGGTGAGCACGTCCAGTGGGACTGTCATCGCCGCGGTGAACGCCACCAACAGGTAGACGACGCCAGCGAGCACCAGTCCGGTGACCATCGCGGGCGGGAAGTTGCGGTGCGGCTCGTGCGTCTCCTCGGCCAGGTTGACCGAGTCCTCGAACCCGAGGAAGGCGTAGAACGCGGTGGCGGCACCGGCGAGTACGCCGGTCACCACCGTGAAACCCTCCCCGTCGAACCGGAAGGCCTGCCCTGGATCGCCGTCGCCGGAGCCGAGCACGAAGATGCCGACGCCGATGATGAACAGCAGGCCGGCCAGTTCGACGCAGGTGATGACGATGTTGACCCGGATGGACTCCGCGATCCCCCGGTAGTTCACCGCCGCGACCAGCAGGAGCGCGAGCACGCCCAGCAGCACGGTCGGTGGCTCGTCCACCCCGGTCAGACCGGTGAAGTAGCCCCCGCCCACCCGGCTGGCCGCGAACGTCGCCGAGGTGACGCCGGAGGCCATCACGGCGAAAGTGACCAGGAAGCTGAGGAAGCGGATGGCGAAGGCGCGGTCGCAGTACAGCGCGGCGCCGGCCGCTTGCGGATACTTGGTTACCAGTTCCAGGTAGGCGAACGCGGTGAGGAACGCCAGCAGGAACGCGACCAGGAACGACACCCAGATCGCGCCGCCGACGTCGCCGGCCACCGCCCCGGTGAGCGTGTAGATTCCGGCGCCGAGGATGTCGCCGAGGATGAAAAACGTCAGCATCGGACGGCTGATCACCCGGTGCAGCTCAGTGGGCAGCTCCGCTTGCTTCGAAGTCTCAGACGCCACGGCTACCGAAATACCCATCACATATGATCGAAAATCACCGCAGTTGATGGGTGCGCGCTCGCCGCGGATCGATGATCGGAGCACGACCTCGATGGCGTGCGGTGCGTATCCTTCGCCCGTGGGACTGCGGTTCGACACGAGCGGGTCAGACTCGCCGTGGGTCGACACCGTGTGGACTTGTACGAGTCAGCTCCTTGTAGGCGGCGTGGTCGTCCGAGTCGCGCCAGACCGGCGCGAAGGCTTCGTAGCTGCGGCGGCCGAACATCAGTGCCGTCGTATCCTCGAGCTCCTCGCCCTTGAGCGAGAAGGCCTCGGGCAGGAATTCGATGTCCTTGACCACCCAGCCACCGCTGCGGTGCTCCTCGCCCGGTCCCCCGCCTGGGGAGTCCACAACGCCGTCGAGCGACATGAACCCGGTATAGACCAGATCACGCCTCCGCTGTTCGCCTCATAGTCAGGCGACCCAGGCACATCGACATACGAGCCGCCTCACCGATGCTAGGAAGCAGCCGCCTCGGCCGTCTTGTACGAAACGACGGCGCGTCAGTGAGGGTCTGCCGGCTTACACGCGAGGATGAGCCGGCACCGTGGGCTGCCGTCGCGGTGCCGGCCCAGGGCGGTCAGGTCGATGGCCGTCGTGGTGAAGCCAGCCGCCGTCAGGTCGTCGCGGACCGCGGACAGCGGGCTGGTGCGGTAGTACATGACGAACGGCGGGCGCCACACGGCATTGCGGACCCGCATGGCGAGGTCGAATCCGAGCGTGACCCAGTGCGAGACCGAGCCGGGGTGCGGCGGCGCGCCGATCGGGAAGGCGAGGAGCCCGCCCGGCCGCAGCGCGCGGTACACCCCCTCGAAGAGTGCGGGCCGTTCGGTGGGCAGGAAGTGCCCGAGCGCTCCGAAGGTGACGGCGAGGTCGAAACTCTCGGCGAAGGGCAGGGCCCGGGCGTCGGCCCGTACCCACGTGGCGTCCGGGTGCGCGCTTCGCGCCTGCGCGAGCATGCCAGCGCTGAAGTCGACGCCCGTGATCCGCCCTTGGCACGCGGACCTGAGAACCGGCATGCCCGCGCCGGTGCCGCAGCACACGTCCAGTCCATCGCGGAACGGCCCGAGTTCGGACAGCGCGTCGGCGGTCGCACCGAGAATGCTCTCCGGGGTGCGAAAGGGCGTGTGGTCGAACTTCGGAGCCAGCAGGTCGTAGCCGCGCTCGACCGAGGACAGCGCCTGGGCGCACAGCTCACGAAGAGACGGTCCTTGAGGCGAGAACACCGGCCGAGGGTACCCGCCGGACGTCCCAGCGCAGCGGAAGCGGGCCGCGCCGGACCGTCTTCCAAGAGCGACTAGCCGCCCTTTTCCGAGGAAACTGTCGAGCCATGGCACCGCCGTTCGTCACCAAAGCGAACCAGCCACCGAGGAGCAAGGAGCACACCATGCAGTACGCGATGCTGATCTGCGGCGACGAGGACGCCTGGACGGACCTCACCCCGGCCGGCGAGGAGGAGGTCATGAAGGAGATCTACGCGTGGTACGAGAAGTGGCAGCCGAGCGGCAAGATCGCCGACGGGGGCGTGGAGCTGCAGCCTAAGCACACCGCTAAGACGATCCGGCGCGGTACGGACGGGGCGCCGGTAGTGACCGACGGACCGTACGTGGAGCTCAAGGAGGTTATCGGCAGCATCGTGATGCTGGAATGCGACTCGATCGACGAGGCCGTCCGGATCGCCTCGGAGTGGCCGTCGTCCGGCGGCATGAACACCATCGAGGTGCGTCCGGTGATGGTGCGCGAATAGCCGGAGTCACGCCCGAAACTCGGCGATCCGGCGCGACATCAGCTCGCGCTCGGCCGGGTTCGTGGCCAGGTCGAGCGCCCGGGACGCGGCAGCCAACGCCGCGTCCCGGCGCCCGAGCAAGGCCAGCAGATCGGCGTGGGTGGCGTGCCAGAGCCGGTACTCCGACAACCGCTCGCGCAGGTCCAGTACTTCCGCGAGTGCCGCCTGCGGCCCGTGCGTGAAGCGCGTGGCCACCGAGCGGCTCAGCAGCACCACCGGCGAGGGATCCAGCGCGTACAGCCGGTCGTAGAGCGCACGCACGTCGGCCCACCTCGTCCCCTCGTAGGACGGTGCGAGCGCGTGCAGCGCCGTGATGCCGGCGTGCAGCTGGTAGGGCCCTGGGCGCCCCTGCGCCACCGCGGCGCGTAGCCGTAGCGCCGCCCGATCGATGAGTTCCCTGTCCCAGCGGCGGCGATCCTGGTGCTCGAGCAAGACGATGCGTCCGCGCGAGTCGAACCGCGTCGCCGCGCGGGCCTCGTGCAGCTCCAAAAGCGCGACGAGGGCGGCGGCCTCCGGCTCGTGCGGCAACAACACCGCGACCTGACGGGCCAGCTCGAGCCCCTCGCGGGCCAGTTCCCGACGCTGCCTGGCACCGGTCGACAGGTAGCCCTCGTTGAACACCAGGTAGATCACCGCGAGGACGGCCGGCAGCCGATCCCCATACGCCGCGGGCTCAGGTACCTCGAACCGCACGCCCCGCTCGCGCAGCTGCCGCTTGGCGCGGGAGAGCCGCTGTGCCATGGTCGGCACCGGCACCAGAAAAGCAGCCGCGATCTCGGCGGTGGACAGGCCGCTCGCCGCGTACAGGGTCAGCGCCACCCGTGCCGCCTCGGCGAGGTCGGGATGGCAGCACGCGAAGATCATTGCGAGCCGGTCGTCGACGCCTGGCTGCGGTGGCGGCTCGGCGCCGACCGCGGCGATCTTCTCTCGACCCACGACCTCGCGTCGCAGCCGGTCCACCGCCCGGCGCCAGCCGGTCGTGACCAGCCAGCCGGTCGGGCTCTGCGGCACCCCGTCCTCAGGCCAGCGCTTGAGGGCCTCCGTGACGGCCTCTGCCAGCGCCTCCTCGGCCAGGTCGAAGTCGCCGAGGCGACGGCTCAACGCGCCGAGCATGCTGGCCGCCTCGCCGCGCCAGACCCGCTCCACCAGTGAGGCCACCTCGGTCATGCGACTACGGTAGTAAGGACGGGCTGTCTGGGGCGCGATGGTCGAGCACGTGTCCCGGAGCCGGTACCCGGCGAAGGCGGGTGGGGTTGACGGTGCTGCGTGGTGCCGCCCGAATGGCGGGCCTGCTGGTCGTGGTTGTGTGCCTCGGCTACATCCTGGGCGGCTGTTCCGGCGCCCCGGCTGTCCCGGAAGCGAGCCAACCGCCCCGAACGCCGCCGACCCCGACTGCCCCGCCGACGGTGCGCGCCGAGCCCTCGAGCCCGACGCCCACCCGCATCGGGAACGCCACCGCAGCGCCACCGTGGCTGGGAACGCGCGTCCTCCCGGTGGGGCCGAGCGGGTTCGCCGCCCCTCAGGACACCCCACCAGAGCTGCGTAATCGATCCATCATCACCGTCGACGACCTGCCACCGCCGCGCGATGGCCGCTTCCACGCAACCGTGAAGGCGGCGCCCGCCAGCGTGCTCGCCCGGTCCAGCTGGACCAAGGATTGCCCGGTGGCCGCGGCGGACCTGCGCTATGTGACGGTCGGTTTCCGCGGCTTCGACGGCCGCGCACATACCGGGGAGTTACTGGCCAACGCGCGGGCCGCCGACGAGCTCGTCACCGTGTTCAGGCGACTCTTCGCCGCCAACTTCCCGATCGAGCGAATGCGGATCTCCAGCGCCGCCGAGCTGAACGCCGCGTCGACCGGCGACGGCAACACCACCGAGGCGTTCGCCTGCCGGCCGGTGCGAGGCAGCACGGCGTGGTCCCAGCACGCCTACGGGCTCGCCGTGGACGTCAACCCGTTCCAGAACCCGTACCACAAGGGGCAGGTGGTGCTACCGGAGCTGGCCAGCGCCTACCTCGACCGGGCCGAGGCGCGGCCCGGAATGGTGCGGCCCGGCGGGCCGGCCGTGCGGGCCTTCGCCGCCATCGGCTGGCAGTGGGGCGGCGACTACCGATCGCTGAAGGACTACATGCACTTCTCTGCCACTGGCGGCTGAACCGAACGGGCACCCGTGTGGCGCACCGTTACCGAGACCCGACCAGGTACAGGGCCAAGATGTGGCAGGGGCTTGTTGCGACGAACGGTCCCTGCCCTGGTGGGAGGGACCGCGTGGCGTCTGTGCGCCGGGGGGGAACACCGGCGCGGGCGAGGTCAGTTGCGTTCGTGCCTGTTGTTTTGCCGGAGGGCTTCTTCGAGTTGGTCTTCGAGGATGATGATGCGGCAGGCCGCCTCCAAGGGGGTGCCTTGGTCGCAGATTTCTCGGGCGCGGGCGGCGAGCCGCAGTTGGTAGCGCGAGTAGCGGCGGTGGCCGCCGGCGGAGCGCTGCGGGTTGATCAGTTTCGCCTCGCCGAGCCGGCGCAGGAAGTCCTGCGTCACGCCGATGATTTCGGCGGCGCGGCCCATGGTGTAGGCGGGGTAGTCCTCGTCGTCGAGCATGTCGTCGGGTTGAGCCACGTCACCTCTGAATGTATGTGCGTCGAGGGCCCCGGCGCGGATCGCGCCGGGGCCCAGGGTTACGGGTTTGACACCATCTACCGGCCAGAAGGCCGGCTTGCCTTGTCCACACCGCCCACGTCGTGGGTGCGGTGCGAGGATCGCATAATCGTGACCGAAGACCACCTCTCAGTTCGAGGGAAACTACGGTGTCCGCCAAGCCCTTGTCGCGGCCGGTGGCGGGCGATCCAACGGTGTGCGGCCCTCCCTTTCCTCTGCGTCCGTTGTTCCTGTTCACATGTACCTGTACTGCCGTACTGAGCTGGGCCCGAACGTGCCTTGGGGGCCTGCTCCTTCACCCTCTGACGGGGTGGTCTCGTCCGCGTCTTTTGTAGTCCTCGCTCTCGACCTCAGGAACATTAACCTTCGATCGCGAGCATGTCTAGTACCGCCGACATAGATTTTTTGTTCGGTGCCTCCCAGACCGCCACGTTCGCGGCCGTGTAGAGCCGGGGTCAGCCGCTACGGCCGGTGATGATCCAAGCTCGAGAGCCGACATACACCCCGTTTCCGGTGTCGCGATCGGCGAGGGCGACGCGGAGCCGCCGGCGAGAGCGTTCGGCGCTCTGCGCGTCCGCGGTGGCGAGGAACTCCTGGGTGTAGCCCATGCTGGTGACGAAGTCATAGGCGGCGTCGGTGTCCGGACCGTAGTAGACCGGCTCGCATACCTCCGTGACGCCGACATCGACGAAGCCCGCCGCCGCCAGCATGGCCGTCGTGGCGGCCGGGTCGGCGAGCGCGAACGGGGCTTCGCCCACCCGAGAGGCAGGCTCAGGTACGTCGGCGCCGATGGCCTCGCGAACCAGGTTGTACCACTCGTTGCGATCGCGGCTCTGCCAGACCATCAGCACCAGACGTGCTCCGGGCCGCAGCGCATGCCCGATGTTGGTGAACGCAGCTATCGAGTCGGTGAAGAACATCGCGCCGAACCGGCTGACGCACACGTCGAAGTGCTCCGGCGGGAACCGATGGATTTGCGCGTCGGCCTGCAGGTAGGAGACGTTGCGAAGTCCGGCCTGCTCGGTGAGGTGTCGGGCCCGTTCGAGCACCGATGCCGAGACATCGACGCCCAGGGCGCTTCCGGCCACGGCGGTCCGGCCGGCATCTCGCGTGGAATCGCCGATGCCGCAACCGATGTCGAGCACCCGGTCACGCCGGCCGACCTCGGTGGCAACGCGGAAGCGAGCCCCCAGGCGGCGCAGCTCATCGGCCATCCGGTCGGCGTGCCGGACCTGGCGATCGGCGGCACTGCGCGCAGGCCGCCTCCATGCCTCGACACCCGGCGGGAGGGTTGCCGCCGAGGAACGGTTCACTGCTCGATCCTCGTGGCAGACGCGGCAGCCGCGTAGCCCGCCAACATGTCCGCCAACTCTTTGGGGCGGCTGAGTGAGACGCAGTGGCTGCCCGCGATCTCGTCGGGGACGATGCCCAGGCGGTCGGAGACCAACCGGCGAAAGAAGTCCGGCGGGAAGAAGCGGTCCTCGCTGCAGAGCACGAACCTCGTCGGTACGTCCGGCCACGCATCCAACGGCCACGGAGCGGCCGACGCGGCCGTGGACGGATGCGCGCGCTCCTTGCCCATCGCCTCCGCCGCCAGCGTCCGCGGTACATCGTGGTAGAAGCTCACGTAGGGGTCCGCGTTGCCGGTCAAACCGCCATCGCGCTTGGCCTGTTCCTCCACAGCGCTCTGGTAGCCGGTGTTGGCCCACCACTCGTCCGGCGACTCACCCGGCGACGGGATCATGCCGGCCAGGAGGACCAGCACATCGACGGGCAGCCGATCGGCGACCAACGCGGCGGTGAACGCGCCGAACGAGTGGCCCACGACGACCAGGTTCTGCCGCTCACCGACAGCCTCGACCACGGCGTCGGCGTAGTCCACGAGGGTCTTCGACTCGTCATCACCCGGAAGGTCGGGTGCCAGCACGTCGTGCCCACGCGCTCGTAGCTCGGCCTCCACCAGGTGCCAGGACCAACCGACGTCTCCGCCGCCGTGGATCAACACAAATGTACTCATTGGACTCTCCTCTATCGTTGGACTCGGATCATCTTTGGAACGGTGCGACCGTTGCGGCGGTCGCTGTCATGCCACTCACGCTAGGGCTCAGCCATCATTGTGAAAAGCGATGGATTGCGATCTACTCGATCGCCAGAGCCGATGATTACGCCGAGGGAAGATGGACGCATGATCGGTGACCGGTGGGGCGTAGCCGACAGCGACGTATCGCGCTGGTATCCCTGCGACGATTTCGTCGATTCACCCGGCCTGAAAGCTTGGCGGGGCGTGCGGGTTGAGGCGCCCACCGCAGCGGTGTGGCCGTGGATTGCGCAACTGAGGCTGGCACCTTACTCCTATGACTGGATCGACAACCTCGGCCGCCGTTCACCTCGACAACTGGTGGGCCTTCCCGAGCCCCGCGTCGGAGACGCATTCACCACTGCCGGCGGGCGGAAGCTGGGCAGGATCGTCTCGGTCGAGCCGGGGAAACACCTGACGGGCACCATCATGGGCGCCTTCATGTCCTACGTGCTGGTGCCCGAAGAGCACCACGCGACGCGCTTGCTGCTCAAGGTCGTCATGCGGACGACCGGCTGGACCGCCCTCGGGCTGTCGGTCGGCGACCTGGTCATGGCGCGACGGCAGTTACTGAACTTCAAGCGACTCGCCGAGCGCCACCACCAGGCCACAGCCACGGAACCAGAAATCCGGTGAGTCCATGATTGGTTCGTGCTGGACGTGCTCGAAGGGAACGAACGATCTCAGGCGGCGGTGGCGCGTACCGGCATGACGCTCGTCTGGCGCGGCGCTGACGCGGGAAACCCCGACGCCTCGGCCGTGCGACTGCTATACGCCGATCGGCAGCTGTCGGATGAGGTCGTCCAAGCCCTGACCGAACGGTGATCATCCCGACACCGCGAAATACTACACAATCAACGCAGAAGCGGCCGGCCACTCTCGATCAACGCAGGTGGCTCAGCAACTCGCGGTGCGCACCGCCCCGGAAAGCGTGCACCTGGCGCGCTTTCCGGGGCAGATCCGCGCATCCTTCCCGCTTGCGACGATCACGTACGCACCGACCGCAGCGTGTCCACAGAGGACGAGGGTTTCGACGCGGTGGCGAGTGCTGTCTCAGCCGGCGTTGCGGAGGATGACCACGCCGTGGTTGTAATCGGCGATCACGACGTCGGTGCGGCCGTCACCGTCGACGTCGCCGACCGCGAGGCCGTCGTCGTTGTAGTTGCTGGCGTACGGCACCTGGTCGATTGCTGCCTGGCTCAGCGTGCCGTCGGCCCGCTGCAACAGCGTGCTCATACGCTCCCAGCCGCCGTGCACCGTGACCACGTCGTTGCGGCCATCGCCGTCGATGTCCGCCGCCCGAACCGCCTGCGGGATGTCCATGACCGGGTAGGTGGTGGGCTTGGCCAGCGTGCCGGTATTGGTCTGCGGGAACACCACCAACTGCGCGGCGGGACGGTTGCCGCCCTCTGTGACCAACAGGTCGGCGCGGCCGTCGGCCGTGACGTCGGCGACCTCGACGCCGTTGACGGACACGTCACGCACCAGCGGCACCTCGCGGCGCCAGTACTCACCGAGGTTGCGGTACACGGTCACGTAGTAGCCGCGGAATCCCACCGCGTCCGGGCGCCCGTCGCCGTCGAGGTCACCGACCCGCGCCACCGTGGTGCTCTCGGTGGTCACCGGCAACTTGGTGAACGTCCCGTCGTCGCCCTGGGTGAGCTGCACGATGCCGGCCCTGCCCGCCACGAGCAGGTCGGAGTCTCCATCCCCGTCCAGGTCGGCGGCGGTCAGCTGGGACGCCTTCGCCGGCGAACCGGCGAGCACGCCCAGGCTCTCCAGAATGCCTGCGACGCTCTGGGCGAAGATCTCCACCCCGCTGGCAGTGGCCACCGCGACGTCGAGCCGGCCGTCACGGTTCGCGTCGAGCACCGCGAGCCCACCAGCGTCCCCGTACGCCATGCGCGTCTGGTACTTGACCTCGGGGCGAAGCGAACCGTCTGGCCGCTGGGAGTAGACGAACAGCTTGTAGTCGTTTTCCTCGTCGAAGTAGTAGCTGGTCGTGAGCAGCACATCGTTGCGACCGTCGCCGGTGACGTCGCCGACCGCGACGTTCTCCGGCCAGGACCCGGTGGTGATCGTCTCCAGAGGCTCGTAGTGCCCAGACATGATCGGCCCCATGAGCAGCCGCTCGACCGCGGTGCCCTTCGTCGCGTCCTTCCGCCGGGTGTCGTTGAGTGGAGCCCCGGTGCGGTCCACCCGGCGGGTGTCGTCCTCGGCCGTCGGCGCCGCGACCGCCGCGCTGCTCGCGACGGCGACGGTGCCGGCCGCGAGGAGGGCAAGGGGCAGCGAAAGACGTAGTGACATGTTTCCCCCGTTGCTGTCATGCCGCCGTGTCGCAGCGGGCAACGACGCCCACCACCTAGCGACAATGGTCGATGACAATGCCAATGACGTGTTTACACTGTCCTGTCCGGACGGTCAACTGGCGCACCTACAGCGGCGGGGTTATTTGCCTCCACAATAGACGGTCGACTCAGAGCGCCGCGTCGAGCCGTTCCCGCTGGTCGGCTGTGAGGGTCAGGGTGGCCCCGGCGATAGCCTCGTCGATCTGCGCGGCGGTGCTGACGCCGACGATGGGCGTGGCGCTGGGCTGGCCGCCGATCAGCCACGCCAGCACGACCTGGCTGCGGCTGGTGCCGATCTCCGCGGCGACCTCGTCGAGGGCGGCGAGCCGGCGTGTGGTGCCCGGGTGGTCGTACTCCTCCGGCAGCGGCTTGTCGGCCCGCGTGTACCGGCCCGACAGCAGCGGCGTGTACGCCCAGATGGCGATCTCCGGGTGGCTCTGCACGTAGTCGATGACCTCGTCGCTGACCGCGCCGAAGCGGTGCACGACGGTTGGCCGGGTACCGGGACGGGGCGCCAGGTAGGTGTGGTGCTGCTGCACAGCGGTGTACCCGGCCACGCCGGCCTCCCGCGCGAGCTGCCTGGCCTGTTCCAACCGCCACACCGCGTGGTTCGAGGCGCCGAGCCGGCCGACCGTCCCCGCGGAGACCAGTTCGCCGAACGCGGCGACCGTCTCCTCCAGGGGCGTGGCGCGGTCCTCCTTGTGCGCCCAGTACAGCTCGACGTGGTCGGTGCCGAGCCGGCGCAGGCTCCCCTCGATCGCGTTCTTGATCACCGCGCCGGACAGTCCTTCGGCGGTCTCCGGAAACCGGCCAGCCTCGGTCGGCTCGCACCCCACCTTGGTGCTGATCCGGACCCGGTCGCGCACGCCGGGCCGGCGGGCCAGCCAGCGTCCCAGCACGAGCTCGCTCTGCCCGCCGAAGCCGCTCGGGTCCTCCCAGAACGCGTAGCAGTTCGCGGTGTCGATCCAGGTGCCACCGGCCTCGACGAAGCGGTCGAGCAGTTCGAAGGAGCGGCGTTCGTCCTGCACCGTGCCGAAGAGCATGGCGCCCAGAACCAGGTTGTCGCCGACTAGCTGAGTCATACGGCAACGCTATGCCGACTTCGGTCAGGTCGTACGCTCCAATATCGTGGCGGATTCCCAGACCAATTTCGCGTGGGCCACGCTGCTCGACGTGGACTCGCCCGGTGCCGGGCCTGTGCACGAGCGGCTCGCGCGGGCGCTGCGCACCGCCATCCGCCAGGGACGGCTGGTCGAGGGCGACGCCGTGCCGCCGAGCCGGGCGCTCGCCGAGGAACTGGGCTGCTCCCGCTGGGTGGTGACGGAGGCGTACGGCCAGCTTGCCGCCGAGGGGTACCTCACCGGCCGGGTCGGCTCCGCGACGCGCGTCTCGTGGACCCCGGGCGCCGCGGATCACCACCGGCGTGGGCGCGCCGAACGCCAGCCGGCCACCGTCCGGTACGACCTCGCGCCGGGCCTGCCGGACCTGCGCGCGTTTCCGCGGCGCCGGTGGACGGAGGCGGTCCGCTCCGCGATCGGTGACGCCGTCGGCCACGACCTCGGCCTGCCGGACCCGGCCGGCCACCCCGCCCTGCGCCGCACGCTCGCCGACTACCTGCGGCGTTCTCGGGGCGCGGACCTGCGGTCCGCGCAGGTCGCCGTGTGCGCCGGCATCACCGACGGTCTCGCCCGGGTGTGCCGCACGCTGCGGTCCGCCGGGGTCACGCACCTGGCCGTCGAGGACCCCGGCTGGCCGCGCCTGCGAGAGGCGGCGTCGAGCGCGGGGCTGCGCGTGCATCCCGTACCCGTCGACGGCGACGGCCTGCGGGTCGGCGACCTGCCGGCCCGCGGCACGATCCGCGCCGTCGTGGTCGGCGCCGCCCACCAGTTCCCCACCGGTACCGTGCTGTCGCCGGCCCGCCGCACCGACCTCGTCCGCTGGGCCCGGGCCGTGGACGGGTACGTCATCGAAGACGACTACGACGCCGAGTTCCGGTACGACCGCCGCCCCGTCGCGGTCGTCCAGGGTATGGACCCGGACCGGGTGTTCCTGCTCGGCTCGATCAGCAAGACCCTGTCACCCGCGCTCGGGCTCGGCTGGCTCGTCACGCCCGGCGCGATGACCGCCGCGCTGCGCTCCGCCAACCCAGTCGCGCCCGCACCCCCGGTACTCGATCAGCTGGCCCTGGCCTCCTTCGTCGATCGCGGCTGGTACGACGCCCACCTGCGGGCCGCGCGGCGACGATTCCGCGCCCGCCGCGACCTGCTGGTCGCGACCCTCGCGGCCCGCCTTCCGCGGGGCCGCGTCGCGGGTACCGCCGCCGGGCTGCACCTGCTGCTGCACCTGCCCGCCGGCACCGACACGGCCGCCGCCGTCAGGAAGGCCGCGGTCGCGGGGCTGAGGCTGATGGACCTGTCCGCGTACTGGTCCAGCAGACGCGAAACACCAGCGCTGGTCATCGGGTACGGCAACATCACGGACGCCGACATACCGGCGGCCGTCAACCTGCTCGCGGATGTACTTGCTCCTACGTGACGGCCAGGTCACCGAACGCTCCGCGCTCGTGCTTGGCGAGGTCGTACCGCACGGCGCCGACGTCGATGATGATGATGATGATGAGCAGCGTCCACGAGTCGTGCGCGTGTGTGGCTCAACCGGGGCGCAGGTCCGTGGCCGGCAGGCCATACTCGGCGCGCAAGCGCTCGGCTATAAGCGAGCGGTGACACGCCTCCGGATCACGCTCGACGCAGAAAAGGGCGGTGGTCGAGTCGTCCGGAAGCTCCGCCACCAGCGCGCCGAGGTCGAACGGGTCGAGGATCTCACGGGTGTAGCGCTCGGCGTACTCGGCCGCGAGCGAGCTGCGGTTGCGCTTGCCCACCCCTTGGCGGTCGTCCTCGCGGTACTGGAGCTGGCGCAGCTCGGTCGTCGGCGCCAGCTCCTTGACGTGCCGGTAGCCGATGTCCGCCGCGGCGAGCGCGCGCTGGAGCCGCGCCGAGTTCGCCCAGGAGTAGTCGGGCCCGCGGACAGCGCGGCGCTGGCGTACGTCGAGTAGCAGGTGGACGTCCGCGTGCCGCAGGCGTCGCAGGAAGGACTCGCCGTCGAAGCCATAGACGCCGATTGTCACCACTCTGAGCACCGGAAATCACCCACCTGCTACTCGTGCCGGATCAGCCGGCAGCCCTACCGGAAGCGGCGAGGTCGCATCACGCGACGGCGGTCCCCTCAAGCTCGACCATCAGGGTGGGGATCGCCAGCCGTGTCACCCCGAGCATCGTGGTGGCCGGCGCCACCCTGGCGGCGCCCAACCTCGACGCCAGCACGCCGTAGTGCTGGAAAAGCAGATCGACGTCGGTGGTGTAGACGTTGAGCCGGACGAGGTTCGCGAGGGACATGCCGGCCTCGCCGAGAATGGCCTCCAGGTTGTCGAGGCTCAGCGCCAACTGTGCCGCCATGTCACCGTCATGCTGGGGCTTGCCGTCGCCGCTCATCGCGGTCTGTCCGGAGCAGTACAGAGTCCGGGTGTGCCCGGAGACGATCTCACCCTGGTTGTATCCCAGTTCCACCGACCACGTCCACGGGTTGACCGCCGTTCGCTCCATTGCCATCTCAGCTCCATTTGTCGAGAGTGTGGGCACGCTAGGACTCGAACCCACGTGTTGGTGAGCCTCGCAGGCAATCACGACATCCTGTGTCGTGTATTCCTGGCATGATCTTCGTATGCGGGCCGACCGGTTGGTCTCGCTGGTGCTGTTGCTGCGCCAGCGAGGTCGGCTGTCTGCGGCCACGCTGGCCCGCGAGCTGGAGGTGTCCACCCGCACGGTGCTGCGCGACATCGAGGCGCTGTCCGCGGCCGGCGTCCCGGTCTACGCCGAACGCGGCCGGCACGGCGGTTTCGAGTTGTTGCCCGGTTTCCAGACCGAGCTCATCGGACTGAACCACGACGAAGCGCTCGCCCTGCTGGTCGCCGGATCGCGGCGCGGCGCGCAGGCGTTCGGTCTCGGCTCGGCGCTCGCTTCGGCCATGCGCAAGGTGGTCGACGCGCTGCCGGAAAGCTATCGAGACACCGCGGCCGGCGCGGCCCAGCGACTGCTCATCGACCCGGAGACCGACCTGCTGTCGCGCCGCGTGGTCGCCGAGGAGGTTCCCGACAGCGTCGTGGCCGAGGTTCGGCGCGCGGTGTTCGCCGGACACAGGCTACGCATTCACTACGCGGCTGTGGGCCAGACCCCGAAGTGGCGCACGGTGGACCCGATCGGCCTGGTCACCGTACGCGAGCAGGGCTACCTGCTGGCCACGAGGTCTGGCGCGGACCGCACCTACCGGCTGTCCCGGGTACTGGCCGCCGAAGAACTCGCCGAACCCGCACAGCGACCAGACCGGGTCGATCTGGACCGCGCCTGGCAGGAACGCAGCACGCAGTTTCGCACCGGCGGCGACCCGGTCACCGTGCTGGCGCGGGTGCACGCGGCGCGGCGGGAAGACCTGGTGGGCACCGCGCTGGCCGTCCGCGCCGAAGAAGCCGACGCAGACGGCTGGCTGCGGCTGGAGGTGACCTTCCAAGATCCGAGACATGCCGAATGGGCGCTGTGGCAGCTCGCCACGAACGCGGAAGCCCTGGCGCCGCAGTGGTTGCGCACCGCCCTGCGCAACCGCGCCACCGCGATCGCCACCCGCTACGAAGGGTCATCTGAGAGTTGAAGGGCGATTCACCTGCCCGCCGGTGACCGGCCGCGCGGAGTGGACCGCGGCCGGCCACGGGAGTGATCCACGGTCAGGTATCGGAGAGGACCGCGAACGCGCGGTTCCAGTTCTTGGCGTCGGTGTCGGGCCGGTAGTCGTTCTCGATGTTGCCGGCGGCGTCCACCGAGAACCAGAAGACCTTCGTGCCGTACGGCACGGTGAGCGCCTCGCCGGCCTCCCGGATGCCCGCCGAGGCGTACAGGGTCGACGCGAACGTCGGCTTGCTGCCGTCCAGGGTGTAGAACACGGCGGCCGGCTCGCTCACATCGAACTTCACCTCGACCATGCCCTCGGTTGGGCTCGGCGCGACGGCCAGCGAGCTGGTGGGGCGCTTCTTGTCCTTGTCGTATGTGCGGGCGACCCGCATGAGCTCCACCAGGCCGTTGGCGTACTCCAGGGTCTGCTGATGTGCCTCGTCCCAGACCGGCTGGAAGGAGGTACCGACTTCGAAGTTCCAGGCGTAGATGCCGTACTTGTACCAGAGCATGTCACCGGAGTTTCCGGCCGCCGAGTAGAGCACGTCGGAGATCGGGCCGGTCCTCGCCGGGGTCACCGCCAGGTTCCGGTGCCGCTTGATCTCGGCCAGGATCCGCGAGGACGCGCCCCAGAAGAACGACTCCTCGGCCAGCGTGGGGCGTGGCGCGGAGATCCGGTCCGGCAGGCTGTAGGACCCCGGCGACCACATGAAGTAGTTGCCGGAGGAGTGCAGGTTCATCGAAAACTTGATGTTGGGCCGGCTCGCCAGCCAGTCCAGGTTTTTGTTTTCCGGCTCGGAGAGTTCGCTCGGGCCGGCGAAGGTGTCGCTGGTGCAGCTCGTCGAGGCGCCCGAGTACCCGTCGAAGAGGCTGTACTCGGTGTAGTTACGGTTGTTGTCCACGCCCCAGGAGTTGCGGGCCAGCGCGTCGGTCGCGCCGCCGGCGGCGCAGTGGTTGGTCATGTTCCGGCGCTGGGAGTTGAAGTCGTAGAACGAGTAGTGCCCGCCGTCGGGGTTGATCGACGGGGCGATCCAGATGTCGAGCGTGCGCAGCAGTTCCTGGGTCTTGGGATCGTGTTTCTGGTTGCGCAGCAGCCGCTCGGCGGTCTCGATCGTCACTAGCGGGGGCACCCACTCCCGGGCGTGTTCCTGCGCGTAGGCGAGCACGCCGGTCCGGGAACCGTCGCGGAACTTGCCGATCCGCAGGGCGTACACCGGATGGGGGTCGCGGGAGATGCTGGCCGGCGCCTTCAGGTTGTCGGTCAACGGCGTCGCCGCGACCGGCGTGACTACGCCGTCGCCGGCGCTTCCCCGATACGTGTACGCCTTGACCAGGCTGCCCGCCGCCCCGTTGATGACCGCCGCGACCTGGGCCGCGGTGCTGGTGATGGCGCCGGCGGCGTCGGTCGCCAGGCTAACCCGGATGGCCTTGCCGGTCAGTGTGGCGGTGAGGGGCTGGTCTGCGGCGGCCGGGTCGGCCAGCTCGACGGAGATGTCGTTGCCGCCCTCGTGGCCCCAGGCCAGCGAGTCGACCGCCACCCGGTTGGCGGTGGCGGAGCCGAGCACGACCTGCGCCTTGCGCCGGTAACCGTTCGTCTTGTACGGCAGCTCGACGACCTCGGCGAGCT
Source organism: Micromonospora sp. CPCC 206061 (assembly GCF_036906915.1). NCBI lineage: Bacteria > Bacillati > Actinomycetota > Actinomycetes > Micromonosporales > Micromonosporaceae > Micromonospora > Micromonospora sp. CPCC 206061. The sequence goes on along the minus strand of NZ_JBAKHX010000013.1, from coordinate 57,185 downwards.
GCGGGTACTCCGCGGCCAGCCGCTTGATCCGGTCGTACAGCTCGGTTGGCGTGAGGTAGCTGGTGACGAAGTCCTTCTGGTAGCCCGGACCCTCCGGGGACTCGTCGGGAATCGGCAGCCACTGCTTGACCTGGGCGACTGCGACGTCACCGGTGGGGCTGGTGATCTGGATCTTGTCGGGCCGAGCGGTGACGGTGGCTGCGCCGCGGTGGTACAGGTACACGCCGGCGTCGACGAACCGGGAGATTGCCTGGGTGCCGCCGGAGCCCATCTCGGTTCCCGGGCCGCTGTCCCGAGTCACCGTCAGCGTGCTGGTCGAGGTCTGGCCCTGGGCCCATTTCGCCTCGACGGAGAGGACCTGGCTGTCGCCGGACGTGTAGTAGTCGGCCCGAATGATCTTGACGTCGGAGACGGTCGCACTCCGGGCGAGGCTGGCGGCGAATGCCTGGTTCTCCGTCTTGTGCTCGGCGATGGTCGCGTCGCGCTCGGCGATCCGGGTTTCACTGTCCTCCGGGGCGAAGAGGGTCCGGCCGACCCGGTAGCCGAGGGCCTTCAGGCCGTCGACCTCGTTCGGGGTGGCCACGGCGTGGACCACGATGCCGGCGTCGGTGTGGGAGACGTGGTGGTCGAGGTCGACGCCGGTCGCGACGAGCCGGTCGAGCTCGCCGCGGTCGGCGACCGTCACCTCCACGACACTGGCCTCCTCGTCGGAGAGGCGTTCGAGGGTGGCGGGAACCTGGTCGGGGGCGGCGGTCACGGTGGTGGGCGGAGCGGCAAGGAGCAGGAAGGCGGCGGTCGCGGCGGTGGCCGCGACGAGACCTCTCCGCCGTCCCGGTAGGGAGGAGGAAAACATCTCGGTTCCTTTCGTCTGCGGCGTACGGGGCCCGAGGTGACTGCGCCCATCCATAGTGGACGGATCGTCGACTGAGGACGGCGAGCAGGGGTTTGACCATCGTGGATGGCCCGACTCGACCTGTCAATCGCCGGCCGGCGCACGCCGCCGGCGGGGCTCGCCCGCGGCGGTCGACTCGGAGAGGTTCGGGCGCTAACTCCCTGGCTGAAGATGTGATCTAGGTCAGGAGAGCCGAGAGCAGCGCTAGGCTACGTTCATGGCGCAAAGCAGGGCAATAAGGGCAATACTCGAGGCCATCGCGGTCGCGGTCGCTCCCGTGGTGCTGCTGGTGAGCCTCCTCTTGCACCCATACATCGGCATGGGCTTCCCCCGAGCAGAGGCGGTTGCCGCGGCTGTCGTCGCCCACCCGAACCGCTGGGGGTTTGCACATCTGGCAGCCGCTATGGCATCCGGGCTTGTGCTCCTTGCCTTGCTCGCGGTCCGCAGGTATTTGCGGGAGGCGGGCGAGGAACGGTTCAGCGCGTTCGGGATCCCGTTCGTCGCCTTCGGCAGCACACTGTATGCAATGTTGCCCGCCATGGAGATGTCGCCGCTCATGGCCGCCAAGACGGGCGGGAATGTGGAAGCGGTGCAGACCCAACTGATCCGCTGGTTCTTGCCCGTCCTCATCGTCGGAGCCATCAGCTTCGCGATCGGGGTCGCGGGATTTGCCAGAGGTATCGCTGCGAGCAGGGTGCTGAGCAGGCAACTAACGTGGCTCGTTGTCGCAGCACTCGCCGTCATGGCCGTCGCTCGGTTCGTGCCGCTGAGCGTCGTCCAGTTTTACGTCCATGGCATTGCCGGCATCGTGGCCCTGTGGCCGCTGGCCTACCAGATGTGGACCCGGCCCGCGCAAACAATGCCGGCAAGCCGCCCAGGGTAAGACCTGTTCACCGAGCACGCCACCGTGCGACACCTCAGGCCGCGAGTACGACGACCGCCTCACACGGGCTCGCCTGGAGGCAACTGCCCGTCGACCGCCGACGAACGACGCCCGGTCAGGTGTGACGACTGTCCTGCGCGGTGATTGTTCGAGTCAGCCGATATCGGGAACCAAAATATATAGGCCCGCGACCTGGCCTTGAGGATTGTAGGCAACGCGGCCTTTCATCGGGCCGGTCTCGAAGTGCAAAGGCAGGTCGACCATCGTGTAGTCGTCCTCCTGACGCACGGACGGTTCTCCCATGTGTTCGTATGCGCCGACCACGTCGACGACCTGGGTCCAGGCGTTCGCGATCGCAGCGGCGCTGAGCGTCTGGGTCAGGGTTGGGTCGAACTCGCGTCGGACCTCGTCCCAGTGCCCGGCGGACCATTGGTCGAACAACGCGATCGCGTGATCGGCTGCGTCGGGAGCCACTGTCTTGGGCATTGGCGCTCCTGTTCTCGTAACGGTTGAGGCTGTAGGGCGCACCCTTCGACAATCCACAGTGTCAACGACGATCGCCAAGCAGCCGATTCGCCCGATCAACCTGCGCTCATGATCTGAGCAGCGAAGAAGTTCGGGCACACGGCTTCGGTGTGGTCGACTCGATGGGGTTACTGCTGGGGTGGGGTGAGGAGGTCACCGATTTGCTGGATGGTCTGGGTCGCGTCGATGGTTCCGGCCGCGTGTTGTTCGAGCAGAGATAGCAGAATCTGGTCCCGGGTTGATGCCTCGGAGGCGCGCTGGTCGATGTGGGCAAGGATCGCTTGGGTGTCCAGGCCCTCTATCGCGGCCAGGATCGCCTCGTCGCGTAGCCGCTGCTCGGCGAGCTTGCGGGCCAGCCACGTGTTTTCGGTCTTGCCGAGCACGAACGCGTAGATCAGATCGGTCAACCCGATGTGCAGGTTCTTGCCGTCCAGCACCGCCGGCTGGGCGGTGAACAGGGCGCTGTGCAGGTCGGCGAGCTGTTTGGCCTGCGCCGGGGTCATGTCTTCCTCCTCGAGACTTTGCCGCCACTGCTCGGTGCTCCAGTTGGCCAGGATGGTGAGCATCGCCCACTTGTTCCAAAACGACTCGACCTGCTCGGTGTCCTCGCTGAAGTGACCGTGCCAATCATGGCTGCTGTCCGGAATCCGCAGGTACCGGTGCCGAAAGTCGATGCCGACCCGGCGGGTCGCCACACCCGAGACACTGACCGCGACAGACACCCGACCCAGATACTCACGCCAGCCGCCCAGCCGCGGATCGTTGCGCCGGTAGGCGGCCAACAACCGGTCACCGTACTTGGCCAGATCACGGAAGTTGCCGGCCTGCGCGTCGCGGAACGTCCAATCACGGGCCCTGGTCCGGTTAAATGGACCGCGACGATCCTCCGGATCCCGAGCGGAGTAATCCCTACCCCGACCCGAACGGGCATCGTTGTGCGCGACAGTGTCGTGATAGCCCGGCTTGTGCGCATACCCGCCACTGTCTACGTCTTCGGTGCCAGGCTCCAGATCAAGTAGCTGGTCGATGAACCACCGCTGCGCCCGCGTGACGTACTCGTTCTCCGGCGCCCGAAGGAGCGTGAAGTCCGGCCGCGTCCCCTTGGCCATCGTGCGAATCGGTGTCCACGGCACCCGCCCTCGAACCTCCACAACACGAACATCCGCGATGGTCGACCAGGCCCGACATACGGATCGGGCACCCGAGGCATCGTACGACCGCTTCGCGCTCACCACCGTCCCTCGGACGGCTACCGCCGCCACAGAGAAACATTGGCACGCTCGGTGTCTCGTCGACATCCAACTCGTCCCCGCGGCGGGGAGCGCCTGCGCCGTCGCTTGCGCTGCGGAGGAATCGGTGCTGCACTGTGATTAGCACTCACCCCGTGTGAGTGCCAACCGAATGAGATGGCACCCCGGGAGGGGACCGTAGCAGCGGTCATCGCAGGTCGGCCCGAGCAGTGCTGCACGTGGGCACGACAATGTTGAGGATCACGCAGATGGCCAAGCTGATCGTTTTCGGTGAAGAGGCCCGTCGCGGCCTGGAGCGGGGCATGAACGTCCTCGCTGACACGGTGAAGGTGACATTAGGCCCGAAGGGCCGCAACGTCGTGCTCGGTGCCAAGTGGGGCGGGCCCACGATCACCAACGACGGTGTCAGCATCGCCAAGGAGATTGAGCTCGACGACCCGTACGAGAAGCTCGGCGCCGAACTGGTCAAAGAGGTAGCGAAGAAGACCGACGACGTGGCTGGGGACGGCACTACGACAGCGACCGTCCTGGCGCAGGCACTGGTCCACGAAGGTTTGCGCAATGTCGCCGCCGGGGCGAACCCGATCGCACTCAGACGCGGCATCGAGCAGGCCGTTACCGCGGTGACCGAGGCCCTGGGCCACCAGGCCCGCGAGGTCGAGACCAGGGAGCAGATCGCCGCCACCGCGTCGATCTCCGCCGCCGATCCGATGGTCGGCGAGGTCGTCGCCGAGGCGATGGACAAGGTCGGTGAGGAAGGCGTCATCACCGTCGAGGAGAGCAACACCTTCGGCCTCGAACTCGAACTGACCGAGGGCATGCGCTTCGACAAGGGCTACATCTCGCCGTACTTCGTCACCGACACGGAGCGGATGGAGGCCGTTCTCGACGACCCGTACCTGCTGATCGTCGAGAACAGGATCTCGAACCTGAACGACCTGCTGCCCATCCTGGAGAAGGTCATTCAGGCGGGCAAACCACTGATGATCATCGCCGAGGACGTCGAAGGTGACGCCCTCGCGGCCCTGGTCGTCAACAAGATGCGGGGCACCGTCAAATCGGTGGCGGTCAAGGCGCCCGGGTTCGGTGAGCGCCGCAAGGCCATGCTCGCCGACCTCGCCATCCTCACCGGCGGCCAGGTCGTCAGCGACACGGTCGGGATCACCGTAGACAACGTAGGGCTGGACCTGCTGGGCCGGGCCCGCAGGATCGTGGTCACCAAGGACGAGACCACCATCGTGGATGGCGGCGGCGATGCCGAGCAGATCGCCGGCCGGGCGACCCAACTCCGCGCCGAGATCGACAACAGCGACTCCGACTACGACCGCGAGAAGCTCCAGGAGCGGCTGGCCAAGCTCGCCGGCGGTGTCGCGGTGATCAAGGTCGGCGCGGCCACCGAGGTCGAGCTCAAGGAGCGCAAGCACCGCATCGAAGACGCCGTACGCAACGCCAAGGCCGCCATCGAAGAGGGTTTGCTACCCGGTGGCGGAGTGGCACTAGCTAACGCCGCGGCCAGCGCCTTCGACAAGCTCGACCTGACCGGCGACGAGGCCACCGGCGCGAACATCGTGCGGGTCGCGCTCACCGCGCCACTGCGGCAGATCGCCGTCAACGCCGGCCTCGAAGGCGGCGTCGTCGCCGACAAGGTCAACTCACTCCCGGTGGGTCACGGCCTGGACGCCGCCACAGGCGAGTACGTCGACATGATCAAAGCGGGCATCGTCGAACCGGCCAAGGTCACCCGCTCCGCGCTGCAGAACGCCGCCTCGATCGCCGCACTGTTCCTGACGACCGAAGTACTCATCGCCGACAAGCCCTGACGGTCAGACACATCTGTCCGCAGTGGATTTAGCCCGTGAGGGCGAAGGGAATTCACCATGGCTACAGCGACATGCGTAGAGAAGACCGTGGTGGTGGCGACGCTACGATCTCGGGACCTTCACGGCAGGGCCGACTGGGTCGAGAAGGAGCTACCCGCGCTCATCGACACAGCGAGCAACGCCTCACTGCTGCAAACCCTCGGCATCAACGTCGACACCTTGACATCCGATGCCCGGCCCGACCGCGGCGTGGTCGACTCCACACTGAGCTGACCGGCGTGACCCGAAACACGAGGAGGCACTCATGGCCAACAAGTCCGCACACAAGGAAGATCGAAAAAAGCAGGCAAGCAGCCTGAAGGAGAAACGCGCCGTTAAGAAAGCCAAGCATGCGAAGCCGGCATCAGTGATCCCACCGACCGGCCACTGAACCGACGAAACCGCCACCGGTTGAACGAACACTGTAGTTCAACCGGTGGCGGTTTCGGCCTCGGCGGCGCGTCCGGGGACTGTCGTGCGTGCGTTGGCGGTCAGCTCACCGGTGTTACCGCGTGCCGGCTGTCGCTGACGTGCACCTTTTGTTCATGCCTACCGCGCGGTGGCGCTGTTGGCGATCATTGCGGCCCGGAGCCGGGTAAGGGTCTGTTTCAGTAGTCGGGAGACGTGCATCTGGGACAGGCCGACCTCGATGGCGATCTGGGTCTGGGTCATGTGGTCGAAGAATCGCAGGCTGAGGATGCGTTGTTCCCGCATGGGAAGTGCTGCCATGAGCAGCTGCAGTGTCAGGGTGTCGTCGACGCCGGCGTAGTGCGGGTCGATCCCGCCGAGCAGGTCGATGCGGTCGATGCCGGTTCCCGCGGTGTGCGGCATGTTCAGCGATACCAGGTTGTAGACCTGCGAGGCGCCAAGCGCGGCACGCAGCTCGTCGATGCCGACGTGCAGGTGGTCCGCGAGTTCGGCGGCGGTCGGGTGGCGGCCGTGCTGTTGGCTGAGCTCGCCGGTGGCGGTGGCGATCTCGCGGGTCAGATCCTGGGCCGCGCGCGGAACGCGCATAGCCCAGGCGGTGTCGCGGAAGTGCCGTTTGAGGGCGCCGAGGATGGTCGGGACGGCGTAGGCAGCGAAGGGGACTTGGCGGCTGGGGTCGTAGCGGTCGACTGCGGTGATGAGGGCGAGGGCGGCGACCTGGGCGAGGTCGTCGAGGAGTTCACCGCGACCGGCGTATCGGCGGGCCAGCCGGCTGGCCAGCGACAGGTTCTCCTCGATGGCCCGGGAGCGGAGTCGGGCTCGGTCGGGATGTTCAGCCGGCAGGTCGTCGCGCAGGCGTAGCAGTTGCTCGGTGCTGGCGGGCGCGTCGCCCGGTTGCCAGCGGCGTGTTGTGGGAACAGTGTGGAGGGTCGTGGTGAGGAGCCGGTGAGGGCTGGCGGCCGGCGTCGTCGGTTCGGCGGGATGGGTGAGCGTCGCAGTGATCAGGGCTGGTTCGACGAGAATGGTCATGGTGATCATCGCCCTACCGGGAAGTCGCCGCGGAGTGCCGGCGGACGGAGCCCAGTGTTGGAGGTGCCGCGAAGTCGCTGGATTGTGACCGCGGGGTCCGGGCGGCGTGGGCGCGCCAGCGTGAACGCTGACTCGCGCATAGGTTGTGGTGAAGGGCGGATCCTGCGGATCACTCTACGCCGATGCTCCATAGGCACCAGGGGCGGCCTTCGCGGCGGCTGGGGTTCGGCTGCGTTGGCCAGCATGGAAGGTACGTGCTGCGGCGGTTGCGCGGATTCGGGCGCGTCGGGCGTAGGCTGGGTGGTGAGAAACCGCCCGAGGAGCCAGTCGCGTTCGACCCGGTCCTTGTCTTACGTCACCTGCCCGTCGCGGCCTCACGAACCGCTTGGTATCGGAGGCGCCCTCATGCAACGACGTTCGATGGCGTGGTGTCCGGGTGGGACGGTGCGATGAACGCCGATCGCCGGATGCGGCTGTGGTGTCTGCTCGTGGAACGTGCGCAGGGTGGGCCGATCGCGGTCGACCACGTGTGCCACCTCGTCACGGCGGCTGCTGGTGTGGACGGTGCCGCCGTCACGGTGGTGCTCGGCGCTACTGCCCGCGAAACGGTGTACGCGACCGATGAGGTCGCCTCGGAGCTTGCGGAGCTGGGCCTGACACTGGGCGAGGGTCCGGGGGTGGATGCCGTCGACGGCGGTCCGGCGCTAGCTGTCGACTTGACCGGCTCGGACCGCCTGGCTCGCTGGCCGATGTTCGCACCCGCGGCGGTATCGGCCGGGGCGGGTGCGGTGTTCGCGCTGCCGCTGCACGTCGGCGCCGTCCGGGTCGGTGTGCTGGAGCTCTACCGCGGCCAGCCCGGCAGCCTGGACGGCGATCAGCTCGCTGACGCGCTGCTGTTGGCCGACACCGCTTGCGCGCTGCTGCTGGACGCGGCGCAGCCCGACCGGCCACAGGCGGACGGACGCCGGCCCGAGCCGATCTCCTTGGCACACCCAGAGGTGCACCAGGCAACCGGGATGATCACCGTGCAGTTGGGGGTGAGCGCGGCGGTTGCGCTGATCCGGCTGCGCGCCTATGCGTACGCCCACGACCGGCGGCTGCATGACGTCGCAGGGGACGTCGTCGCCCGACGGCTACGATTCGCCCCTGACACGGACGGCGGCCGCCGGTGACTGTCAGCGGCGTGCTCAGGTGACATTCGTTGGGCGGCGGAAGGCCGCCGAGTGCGCAGGTCTACTGTCCAGGCGAGCGGGCCCACTGTGTAGCGAGGGTGAATGAGATGGCCGAGATCCAGCTAGCCGACGTGTTCGTCGAGATGGCCGACACTCTCGTCGACGACTTCGACGTGATCGACTTCCTGCACGGGTTGACCGAGCGGTGCGTACAACTGCTGGGCGTGTCGGCGGCTGGGCTGCTGTTGACCGACCAGCGGGACGCGTTGCAGGTGGTGGCCGCCTCCTCGGAACGGACCCGGCTGCTGGAGCTGTTCCAGCTGCAGACCGACCAGGGCCCGTGTGTTGATTGTTTCCGCACCGGCCAGCCTGTGTCGGTCGCCGACCTGTCCGCCGCTGGCCGGTGGCCGCGGTTTACCGCGGCCGCTGCTGAAGTTGGCTTCGCCGCGGTGCACGCGGTGCCGATGCGGCTGCGGGCGGAGGTCATCGGCGCGTTGAACTTGTTCGACACCGCCCCGGGTCCGCTGGATGAGGGGAAACTGCGTATCGGTCAAGCCCTGGCCGACGTGGCCACGATCGGACTGTTGCAGCAACGCGCCATCCATCGCCGCGAGGCCCTGACCGAGCAGTTGGAGACCGCGCTGCGCAGCCGGGTCCTCATCGAGCAGGCCAAGGGCGTCCTGGCCGAGCGGCTCCACCTGGACGTGGCTGAGGCGTTCAAGCTGCTGCGCGACAACGCCCGTAGCCACAACCGGCGCCTGTCCGACCTCGCCCAGGCCGTCGTCGACGGAACCGAACAGATCCTACCGGCGCCGGCCGCCAGACCACCCGGCTGACAGCGCTCGACCAGATAGGCACGGCTAGGTCGCTAACGTCTCCCGTGGGACCGGTTGTGGAGGGCCCCGGGCGGATATCCGCCCGGGGCCCCTCCCCCACCCTGGAAAGTCTCGTTTTAGCTGCGGCGACGAACGGTCGACCTTGGCTGCCACCAGGCACCCTCCGCATCCCGCACAGCCGGCGGTTCCAAGCGCCGCACGGCGGTCAACGAAAGCAGGACGGTACGCGCTACCGAGTGGCCGTGCTGATCACGACATCGCCGTGTCCGGGACAGCCATCGGACGACGACGGGCGAAGCCGTGGTGCCAGCCATGTCGACCCCTCTTGATGGCGGACGAATCCGTGCTGCGCGCTGGATTCCGCCACCGGGGACTGGGGTGACAGGGTGGACAGTACACCCCGCCGTGCCCTGCCACACCTGTCCGTGAGTTTCACGCGGGCCACCGATTGCCGCCTGGTCGATAGCCGTCCGGTGAGGGCTCGCCGGTCCTGCTACTACCGCCGGTTTGCTCTGCTGCGGCTACGCCAACCGCTGCCGGCGCGCCGGGTCCGTCCACCGCGTCCCCGGACGGCGCCGAACAGCAGGAACAGCAGCACGGCGCCGATGATCGCGGTGATCCAGGTACTCAGGTTGAAGAAGGTGTCCAGCGTCTGCACCCCGAACAGTTCCTTTGCCAGGAATCCGCCCAGCAGCGCACCGACGATCCCGATGACGGTGGCCAGCAGCAGGCCGACCTTCTTGCCGGTGAGGTTTTCGGCGATGAGGCCGGCGACGGCACCGAGCACGATCCAGGCGATAACGCCCATGACGCTCTCCATTGCTAGCAGGCCGGTGTCCCAACGTAGGGCGGCCCACCCTGCCGGGTCTCCGCATCGACCGATCTCTAAACGCTCACGTCGCCCAAAGAGGGAGTCGGCGGCGGGCACCTCGGTCCCATCCCGACGCCGATCGATCAGAGCGTGCGCCGGTCCAGCAACCGAATCGTTGGGCGGTCGCCCATCACGCTGGCGGCCGGCCGACGTCGTCGTAGCTGCGCCGTTCGGCCACGACCACGCCAGGGGCGCGACGACGCCGGCTCATGTAGAGGAACAGGATCAGCCCGGCCGCGCCGGCGAGCATGAGGATCCAGCCCACCGCGTCCAGGTCCAACCCGGCGACCGTCGTCTCGACCGCGAAGGTCAGGATCGCGCCGACCACGATCAGCAGAATGCCTACACCAATACCCATACCGGTGGGGTCCCCCACAACACAGTCGTTCTAATCGCATCCGCTGTGCCACATCTGACCGACGGCGGCCAGGGCCGGAGGGAGACGAAGGCTGGTACGGCGGCGCCTTCGGCTTCCAGAACGTACAGTCGGGCGGCCACGGCTGGTATGCCACCGTCGTCTACGCCGTCGCCGCGGCCGGGCGGCTGCGCACGAGATGATCGCCGGGCACCTGACCGTGGACCTAGGATTTCGGAAAGTAAGCGTACGCGGTACGCTACTCTCGCGTACGGTGGCTGTTTCCTTACAACCTGCCCTGGACCCCGGCGGCGACAGTAGCCCCTTCCCAGCCCCGGGAGCCCGACATGCCTCAGGTTCACAATGCGTCCGAGCTGGTCTCACCGCCACAGAGCGCGGTCCTTCTTCGCGACCTGCTCGACTTGACCGCCCGCCGCGACCGTGTCGCGTTCGCTGCGCTCTACGACTGCCTGGCGCCGCCCGTTCACGAGATCGCCGCCCGTGGGCTCCCAGGCGGCAACCACGCCCGAGCCATCGTCCAAGCGACCTTCCTAGAGGTCTGGCATCTGGCCCGCCTCGCTTCGGACTATCGTGACGTCTGGGCGTGGATCGCGGTCATCACAGAACGCCGCACCGCCGAACGGGTCTGCACTCTCGCGAGCGGCTACGAAACGCACACCTACCACGACCTGCAGACCGCGCACGATCTCGGACTCCTGCTGGGCGAGGACGGATGAGATCGCATCCGGTACCGGCCGCTCCGCCAATGCCGTAGTTGGCCGCCGGCGTGCTCGCGAAGTTGCGGACGTGTCAAACACGGCGCGTCACTGCTTTGTGTTGGTGGTCAGGCGATCCGGTTGGCCGTCCAGCGCTGCGACGGCTCGGTGGTCGAGCAGGTACCCAGTGCCAGCCGGGCACCGGTCCAGGTGCCGTTGGACTGTACGCACAGGTTGGCCGATCCGACCGGCCGGATCTGGTACGTCACGTCTGACTGGACCGCGAACGTCCACCGCTGGGACTGGGCCCCGTTGCAGGTCTGCTGCACCACGAAGGCGCCCGCCACGGCGGCGCCACCCTCGATGGCGACGCACTTGAGGCTGTGCTGGCTGGTCAGCGTGTAGTGGGTGCTGCCGGGAGCGGTCGCGGCCACCCGCCACTGCTGGTTGATCTTGCCATTGCCGGGCCAGTTGACGATGTTGGCGCCGTCGTTCTCCGAGAAGCTGTACAGGTCCATGGCCATGTTGGCGCCGTTACCGTCCACCAGGTCGTTGCTGAACATCAGCACCGCGCCCGCCTCGGCCGCGCCGGCTGGTGCGGTGCCGCTGTTCGTGGTGACGGTCAGCGGCCGGGATTCCTCCGAGGTACGGACGGTGCCGCCGACGGTCACCCGGTGCCGGACCGTGTACGTGGCCGTGCTGCCCGGGCTCAGCCCGGTCACCCGCACGGTGGGCCGCCAGGCGGGGATCGTCGCGACCACCGCGCCGTCGCGCAGCAGCTGGAAGTCTTCGCTGAAGCTGCCGCCCGTTGGCGAGATGCTTGGTAGGAACGAGAGCGCGATCGAGCTGCCCTCCACGTCGGTCGCGCGCAGGTTCTGCGGTGCGAGCGGCGGGATCGTGGTCATCGCCGGCACGGAAGCACCGTGCTGCAGGTACAGGCTGTGCAGGGCGGCGTTGAAGTGGGTTGGCAGGTATGAGCCCTGCGGGTTGACCGCGAAGTAGTCGTCACGGTTGCAGTCCAGCAGCCGCACCGCCAGCGGGTCGGGACAGGCGGTCGGGGCGTCGACCTGGCACAGCGTCTCGTTGCCGTCGCTGCAGTGCCCGCCCCCGACGAAGTTCGGGGCATTGGGCAGTACACCACCGAGCGCGTGGGCGAATTCGTGGGTGACGGTGTGCCCGTTGAAGCAGGCCGGCTCGAACGTGGCCCAGATCGCCCGTTGGTTGTACAGGTTGTTTGTGCTCGGCGTGCTGTCGTTGCCCACGTTGTCGTTGTCGACGCCGGCGCAGCTCCGAAAGTTCTCCGACACCACCATGTAGATCCGGTTGCCGGCGGCGTACCCGAGCGAGCGGAGCGTCTCCTTCCACACGCCGGTGTTGGTCATGCCCGTGGGGATCTGCACTTGTTGGATGGTGACGTGGCACTCCCCGTACCGGTTCCGCGAGGTGTGGTAACGCAGCCGCCGCTCGGCGCCGTCGCGGCGCGCGCTGTCGTTGACGTTGCGCTCGACCACCCACGCTGCGGCCCGGATGCCCGCTTCCCGCTCGGCGAAACGGCTGGTGCCCGGCTCATAGGCGTACAGCCACTGGATCCGATGCCCGCTGGTGCCGTCGTCGACGCACGACACCGGCGGTGCACCCGCCAACCCGCCTGGTGCGGCGGCGGCCGGTGACGCACCACCGCCCACTGTGGACACCATCGCCGCCAGGCTGGCGGCAGCCGTCACCAGCGCCGCCAAAAGGCGGCGCGAACTGTTGTTCCGCATTCAGTTCTCCCCCGTGCATCGGTTACTTGGCGCACGGCAGACGCTACCGGCGGTCACCGGAACAAGGGAAGCCCCTAGGAGGCCTCCGTCCACAGTGAAGTGAATGTCGGCTCTGGTCACAGAGTCGAAGATCGCCGATGTGACCCGGCACACCCCGCGATCGGATCCTGTGCTCTGCGGACAGGCCGCCGTCCCGTCCCAGCTGGAGTGATCCGACGAGGCGGCTGCCCCGGACGGACCGGCCGCCGCTCGTCTCAGTCACGGGGCAGCAGCGGTCCCAGGGGGCCCAGGTCCAGGTTGAGGTCCTCCGGAGAGAGTCCAAAGTGGTCGCGCAGCTCACCCATCTTGTCCTCAAGCGCCATGAGCGTGGCGCCGAGCCGTTCGATCTGCTCGTCGGTGAGGTCTCCCTGGTCGATGCGGTGGATCGCTTGTCGCTCCATCAGTTGGCGCAGCAACTCAACGATGGTGAGCACCAGGCCGGCGAAGCCGCGCTCCACGGACTCACGGTCCAGCTCGAGGCGGTGGGGGGTGGATTCGTTGCCGGTGGACGGAGACAGGCTCACGATGCCAGCCTGGGGTCGCTGTCGTGGCGATGGCCGCCGGCACGGACGGACGACAGCAGCGCCTGCAGCGAAATGGTTACCAGGTCGACGTCCGCGATCGACAACGTCAGCTCGGCGTCGACCGCTACGCCGGTGACGAGTACTCGGTCGAGCAGGTCGATCAGCGCGATCTGGGCCGGTGCGCGGGTGTTGCCGTTCATGTCGGTGTCTCCGGTTCGGTGACCGCGGCGAAGGAGTACGCCGGCCATGGGCCGGTCCTGTGCAGCCGGAGGGTGAGGTGCTGTGCGGCGAGGTCGGCGACCGTGGCAGCGAACTGGTCCGCCTTGTCGTCGTCGACAAGGTATGCGCCGTTGAGCACCATCGTGTCGGCCTCTCCGGTGAGTTGTGTGCTTTGTGGTGGGTGGCTGCGGGCCGCCGCCGCTAGGCGGCTCAACGCGGTATGCACAACGGTGGCGCTGTGCGCGCTCGCGCGGCGGGCGCTGTCCGCGGCGCGCAGCTCGGCACGCCGGTTTAGCAGGTACGCGGTGCCTGATCCGGTGTTCTCGGCCGCTGCCGGAGGCGGCGCGGCTGCCTGGGCAGTGGCGTACGCTCTGACTCCCCACTCGGTGCGGCCGGTGACCCGTGCGAGTACGGCGGTGAAGTCGGCGCGCCGCTGTGCGAGCAGCGCGGCGACCCGTCCCGCGTCGTGGTAGACGGTGGCCAGGCGGGCCGGCACGGCCGGCACGGCCCGCGCGGTGGCCGCCACCACGTTGTGGTGGCTACGGGCGATCGCTTCCAGTTGGACCGGGTCGTTGAGCTTGCGGCGCAGCGCGTCCTCGCCGAACTCGCGCAGGTCGACCGGGCTGGTGACGCACGTCAGCCCGGCCGCCGCGAGGGTGCGGATCGGCGCGCCGCCGATCCCGGGCTCGTCGGCCAGATCGTGCGGGTCCAGGCCGTCAGCGGTGACCGCGTACAACCACACGCCGCGACCGTCAGTCATCGTCGCGCTCCGTGGCCTGTCCGGAGGTGAGCCACCGATCGTGCTCCCACCAGTCGATGCCGAGTTCCCGGGCGGTGTCCACGGAGGCGACCAGCAGACGCAGCTTGATGGTGAGCAGCTCGATGTCGAGCAGGTTGATCCGGATGTCGCCGACGACAACGAGGCCTCGGTCGAGCACCCGTTCCAATATGTCGCCGAGGTTCGCGGGCTGCTGGCCGCCAACCGGGGCGGGGGGACGCGCTGGACCCGTCATGTCACGGCCCTTCCCCGCTGTTGCCCCGGCTGCGCAGGTAGCGGCTCCGACGCCGGTACGACAACAGGGTGCCCGCCCGGTCGACCCGCACCTCGTAGAGGGCGAGGACATCGTTCGCGGACGGGATGCGGCGATCCTCCACGACCTCCACGTCGACCGTCCAACCGTCGTCGGACGGTGCGACCGAGGTGACGCCCATCGAGTCCTTGCCGGTCAACTCGACAATGTGCCGCAGGCCGGCGGCGGCGGCGCCCGCCGCCGGCAGCTCACTACTGTCCCTTGTGGGCACCCGTCCTCACCTCGCCTCCTGTCGCGGCTGCGCCTGGCCCAGGATCTGCTGTTGCGCGCGCTGCCGGTCGTGGTCGGACATTTCACCGGATGCGACCGCGTCGTCGAGCCGTTCGAGCTCCCGGCGGACGGTCACCGGGTCCGTCCGTTCGCGCTCGGCCTGCCGGCGCAGAAGCTCGGCGAGGGTGATCAGGCCGCGAACCGGCGCCAGTGGCAGGCCCAGGATGAGGGACAGCGGGCCCATCAGGCGCCGTGCCCCGGTGACAGCGTGGTCACGAAGTCGTAGGGAGCCAGCGGGCCGAGCAGCTGCACCGTGACCCGCCCGTCCCAGTCGCGGGCCAACTGGTCCACCGCCTTCGCCAATGGCGCCTCGTGGGCCTTTTCCGCCAGCAGCGCGACATGGGCGGCGTCGTGTTCATGTGACGCCGGCCGTGCGGCGCTGGCCACACAGTGCTCGGCGAGCGCGTCGACGACAGCGGTGGTGTCCGCGCCGCGCTTGGCTTCGATCGCCTGGCTGACCAGCTCGCCGAGCCGGATCCGCACATCGTGGGTCAGCTCGGTGGGCAGATCGCGCATCTGCGTTCGCAGGCTCGCGGCCTCGGGGTTTTCGGCGAGGATCTCGGCCAGCAGGACCGGCTCGACGTACCGGCAGCGAACGACATACTGGACGCGTCCGGCCAGCTGTGCCAGGGCTTTGGCGAAGTCGTCATGGTGTGCCGCCAGCAGGTCCTCCGCGACCGCGTCGGTGTTCGTCACGACGGCACCGAACCGTAGCGGCAGTACAGGTACGTTGGCCGCTGTCGTGTCCAGCAGTCGCTCGTGCGCGATGAAGTCGTCCGGCCGCCCGATGGGCTGGCCGACGTCGACGGTGCTGACCAGCGCCGCGATGTCGCCGTACGGCACCAGCGTCACGCGGGCTGGGGGTGCTCCAACGCCGTACGCGTCGGCGGGCAGCTCCGCATCGGCGGGCACGATGCCGTACACGTAGCAACCGGTTTGCCGCGTGGACGGACGCTGCGTCGAAGTGGCGGTTGTCGACATGTCAGTGCTCCTTCGAGTCCTTGGTGTCGGCTTTGTCGCCGCGGTGCAGGGTGTCGCGCAGCTTGTCGCTGGCGGCTTCGAGTGCGCCACTCGCGGCGCCCTTGGCCTTGTCCTTCGCGCCGCCCTCGCGCATGTTGTGCATCAGTCCCGGTAACCCCTGCTCTTCCGTCGCGCTGAGGTCCAGCCGGTTGACCGCCTCAGCGAACCGCAGGTAGGTGTCGACGCTGGCAACCACGACCCGGGCGTCGACGGTCAACAGTTCGATGCCGACCAGGGACACCCGCACGTACGCGTCGATAACCAGGCCCTTGTCCAGGATCGAATCCAAGACGTCGGCAAGCGACGACGAGGACGGCCGGTCCAGCGCTCCACCCGCCGGTTGGACAGCAGTGGTCATTGGCTCACTCCCTGATTCTCGGCTCCGGATCACGAGGTGATCTTTGGCAACGGGGCCAGTCGTACCCGTGGCCCGTCGACCCGAAACACCATTTCCCGCCCCCAATGCCGAGGCATCGAAAACGATCCAAGAATTGCGGTGGCATTTTCGATCTGCCCTTTTCGCGCGGGTTAAACTTGTGTTCGACATCCAGTGCCCACCGCCCTATTTGCCGAGAATCTCCATGCATCGCGGCAGGCCAGAGCCGCTCTCGGTCGACATCGACGGCAGCCCGCCGTGTAATCCGAATGCTATTCAGCTACGGCGGACCGTAAGACTCACCACTATTTTCCTCGGAGGTGTAACACCGGCCGGGGTTCGGACGCCTATTAGTAGATGGCCGTTCGACGTCGGCCGTATGCGCGTGGGTGTGACGGGTCAGTGTTTGCGTTTCGCCGCTAGTAATTCAGCAGTTCGGCGTCAGCCGGCTCGGTCCCGACGAGATGCCGGCGTGGCGCAGACGCCGGCGTAGACCGCCGAGCTTCGGGCGGTCGTCGACGGCCGGGATGCGCCAGCGGTCATGGCCCGCGCGGACACGGCGAGGCTAGACGTGATGCGGCGTCACGCCGCTACCACGGTGAACGCGGCCAGATGCACGGTGCCCGCGGCCTTGAACTGGAGGAACAAGCGATAGCGGCCGCGTTGCGGAAACTGGGTGTGAAACGTCAGCACGCCGTCGGCCGTCGCCGCGTGCGCACTCGCCGGCATCGTGGGATGCAGGTGGGTGAAGCTCTGGGTGGTGGATTCGAACACCGAGGCGTGGGCGTACGCGCCGAGGTACGGCTCGAGCGCGGTGACCGGGGCGCTGCTCGCGTCGTGTACCTGGAAACGGATGATGCCGGGCCGGCCCGCGACGCCGTCCGCCGCGCCTTCCGTCCGCCTGACCGTGTACCCGGCGACCTTCACGCTCGGCGCGGGCGGCGGGAGCGGCGCGGAGCTGGTATCGCCGGCGATGACGAACGGCGCGCCCAGCACAGTGGAGTGACCGCTGCCGGCGCGCGCCCGCGGGACGAACTCGGCGTAGAGCCGGTAGACGCCGCCGTCCGGTACGTCGACCGCTGCCGTCCAGGTGTCACCTGCGAGCGCCGGGTGCAGGTGTTGGTAGAAGCTGAGATCCTCCCGCAACACGTACAGGTGCAGCGGTTGGCCCAGCACCGGCTCGTAGGCGGTGGTGGCCCGGCCGTCCGGGCCGAGGATGCGAAACGCCATCCGCAGCGCCGTGCCGCGCCGGTCGGGCAATGTGACGGGCGACAGCGCGTACCCGTCGTGCTTGTCGGTCAGGCCGTCGCCGCCGTGGACGCCGGGGCTGTGCGTGGCAGGGGCCGCGGCCCGCTGGTCCGGAGTGTTCCACTCCGGAGCCAGCGGGTTGATGTAAATCACCGCCGCGGCGAACAACCCCACCATGCCCAGCGCGAGCCAGCGGACGGTCCGCCGCCCGTACTGCGGGTCGATCGCTGTCACGCCGCTGGCAGGTTTGGCCGTACCACGAACAGGCCGCGCTGGATACTGAAGATCGCCACATTTCCGCTGGGGAAGAACGGGTACACGTGCCAGGCCCCGGCAAAGCCAGCGGCGTTGCTGGTCGGATCGACGTCGAAGTACCCGGCCTCGGTCATCGTCGACGGGTTGGCGATGTTGGTCAGCCGGACGATCCGCAACCCGGCCCGGTAGTTCGCCTGGTAGCTGTAGTTGCCCTTGACGAACTGGTTGTGGTCGGTGGCCGCCGTGGAACCCAGGTACGTGCCGGCGAGCACTGGAGCGGTCAGGTTGGCCATGTCGAACACGTAGGTCTTGCCGCGGTGCCCGAACCGGGTCTCGTCGAGTTCGTCGTCGAGCACGAAGTACCGGTGGTTCTCGGTGAACCAGCCCTGGTGCGTGTAGCCCCGCCCGGCGTACGCCTGCCGCGCCAGCCGCACCGGCGCGGACTTGTTGGTCACGTCCCAGACCGTCAGCGTGTCCTCGTTGCTGGCCATCAGAATCTCGCGCCCCTGGTACGCGGTGTGCGGGCCGCGGTACACGACCGCCTGCGCGTCGTGGGTGTAGCCGTCGCCGCTCACGCAGCCCACGAAGCTGGGACTGGTCGGGTTGGCCAGGTTGAACATGCGCGAGCCGCCGCTGCACGTGTTGGACCCGTTGACGTACGCGATGCCGGTGGCGTTGTTGATGTGGATCGTGTGCCCGTTGTTGAACGACGTGTTGCGGGCGTCGGCGGTGAACGTCTGCGGAGTGGTGACGGCGCGCAGCCGGGTCAGGTTGAAGATCTGCATCCCGTGCGCGCCATTGTTGTCCGACACGATGTAGGCGTGGTTGTTGTGGACACTCAATTCACGCCAGCTCGACGTACCGGTGGCGCTTGGCAGGTTGCCCAGGTACCGGGGGTTGACAGGGTCGCTGATATCAACGAACGCCGTGCCGGTGGTGCGGCCGACGATCGCATACTCCCTGCCGGTGGACGGATCGGTCCAGCCCCAGCCCGCGGAGCCGCTGCCCATGCTCGACAGCGGCAGGTTGCCCAGCAGGTCCACGTTCTGGCACGGGTACCCGCCCGCCGTTCCGCCGCTGCAGGCCGCCTGGGCGGCCGCCGCTTGCGGGATGGACAGCGGGTCGACCTGTGCCGGCAGGTCGTGGTTGTGGTCATGACTGCCGTCCGCGGTGAGCCACGGCATCGTCTTGAGGTCTCGCGGGCCTTCGCGGTCAGGATCGCGGGCCGAGGCGCTGGCGGTCAGCGTCATGCTCAAGGCCGACGCGACGCACAGCGGTAGGAGGAAGTACAAGGGCCGACGCCGCATGGCGCACCTCCCGTAGCGGCCCGGGGATCGCCCGGACCCGCTGATCGAAGGTAGTCACTGTGTGACCGACCGTACGCGGTCGATGGCGTTACGCTCAAGAGCGAGCGCTCCTAGCGGCAGAACTCATCAAGCCGGAGCCACGTCCCAGGCGCCGGTAGCAACGCCACCGTGCACGCCCGACCGGACGACCATCACCTCGTTCGGAGCGCCTCCGCCGGAGGGCACCGCGTTCTCAGCCACCGGCATCGGCCGCAGCACCCGTAGGTGCGGTGGTGTTCTAGCGCCGCGACCGTAGCCTCGGCGGAATGAACCCATCGAACGAGGCAACCCTCGGTGTCGTGCTAGACACCACGGGGCTAGCGGCTGAGGTCACCGCACAGGGCGCTCGGCTTTCAGTCATCGGCTACGTATGGGAGCCCACTACCGAACTGGTCGCGGTCGACAGCGACGGCGCCGTGTGGTCGTGCTCGCCGAACAACGGCACCCGGACGCTGATGAACTCGTCCGTCGACGCACTACGCCGTTTCCTCGACCTGTTCGAAGAGTTCTTCACCATCACCGATGTACCGCCGCCGGCGACGTACACGGCCGAGCAAATGGCCGAGAAGCTAGCCGCGTTCCGGCGCGGCGAGATCAAGCCGGCGGCCGTCAGACCGGACAACCGCAAGGCCCGCATCAAGCAGCTCAAAAAGACCTTGAACGAAATCGACAAGCCCGCTGTTACGGCCAAGTGGTGGTCGACCATCCTGGAACAAGTCGACGACGGGATCCTGTGAGCCGTTCCAACCTCACAGGTCTCGGTGGCGTTCGAGGACGAGGACGGCCTTGACGAGATGGCCGACCCGTTGTGGGCAGGGCTTGGCGCGGAGCCTGCTGTCCGATCCCGTTGGAGTCCGCGGGAGGTAGGGCCGGTCCGTGTGGCTTCGGCACATCGGCAACGACGGCGCCAAGCAGGCCTCATGGTCGTAGGCCGTGAGAGAGGGGAGTGGCCCGCCTCACGGTGTCACAACAATCGGTCATGCGGTGTCTTGAGGGCGAACCCCCAAGAAACGAAGGAAGAGACCATGACGTGGAATGTGCACCGACTTCCTCGGGCCGAAGACCGCACCGTGCTGATCACCGGCGGCAACGCCGGAATCGGATACTTCGTCGCCGAGCAACTGGCGGGTGCCGGAGCAGCGGTCATCATCGCCAGCCGCACACCGGCGAGAGCCGCAGACGCCATCACCGCGATCCACGCCCGCGTGCCCCACGCGCAGGTCCAGGCCGTGGAACTGGATCTGGCCGACCTGTCCTCGTCCGGACGACCGGGCAGCGGCTTCGCAGCCTGCCCGCCCACGCCCTGGTGCAAGGAAAGGACGCCGCAGCCTGGCCCACCGTCCGCGTCGTCCTTGATCCAGCGGTACAGGGCGGCCAGATGTGGGGACCGCGAATCCTCGGTGTGCGCGGCAAGCCCCGGCTCGAACCGATCCGAGGTTCGCTGGTCGACACCACGACCGCCGATCGTCTCTGGGAGATCAGCGCCGACTTGACCGGCGTGGCACCCGACCTCGACTAATCTGGGGGTATGCGCCGCTGCTGATCACGTTGGCGAGCACGCGGGAGGTGCTGTGTCTGGTCAACCGGCCCGGCAACGCAGTTGACCGCCCACTTCGGCGGTGGGCCCAGCAGGTCGACTTCGTCCTGGGCACCGACAACCTCGCCGCCCTGCGCACCCGGGCCGAGGCCCTGCCCGAGACCGCCTGGGCGCGGCTACACCGGCCGGCACCCCGATCAGCGCGCCCGCGACACCTCTCGCGGCGCCCGCAGGACGAGCAGGCCGAACAAAGCGCGCGGCCTGGCCCCGCCGAGTGACATCTGATTCTACAAATGGGAGTACCACTGCGCGCCGCGCACGAGGATGCGCGTGCCGTGGTCGTTGTTCCACTCCACATCCAGGCCCCGCGCGGTGAGGCGGGGGCCGTACGTGCCGCAGCAGGTGAAATCCTGCCGGGCGACGATGCCCGCGGCGTTGAGGTCGTCGAACGCCAGGTCCAGATTGGTGCGTACCTCCTGGCCCGCCCACTGTGCCTGCTGCCGCACCCGCGCCCGTCGGGCGTGCTCGAACGCCTCGAATATCGGACTGTCCTCCCGTGACGAGAATGTGCAGGACGTCAGGCTTTCGCCGCAGGGGAGGTATTGGCGTCCGTCGCGGCTCGGACGAACTCCCTGACCCGGGCGGTCGTGTTCGCTTCCAGCCAGATCGGTCCCCGCTCGATCGGCGTGGCGTCGTGGATCGGCACGTAGACGATGTCGGGGCGGGGGTGATAGCGCTCGGTCTGCTCGCCCACCGGCAGCACACCGCGGCCTAACGCGACGAGAGAAAGCATCTCCGAGAAGGTGTTGCCCGGCGGGCCCTTGGGGACGGGCCGGCCGGACGGCGTGTGCTCGGGGGTACGGTCGCGCTTGAACTCGGCCGAGGTCACCGCCGGATACTGAACGACCGGGTGATCGGCGAGCACTTCCAGCGATACCGACTTCCGGTCGGCCAGCGGGTGCGTGGCGGCCACGGCTAGTACGCGTCGCTCCACCATCAGTGCGGGTCCGCGGGCCATGCCGTCGAAGGGGTACGCGGCGACGAGTACGTCGACCGAGCCGTCCAGCAGGCTGGCCCGCGAGTTGTAGAGCTGCACCTCCCGCACGTCGACCTCGCAGTCGGGATGCCGCGCGGTGAAGAGCTTGACCGCTTTGAGCAGCACCGGCGCGAGGTACTCACCGAGAAACGCCACCCGCAGTTGGCCGGTCACGCCGCGGCCAGCGTCGATCGCCCGGCTCAGGGCCGCGTCCATCTGCGCGACAAGCGGAGTCAGGTCGTCAGCTAGCCGCCGGCCGATGGGCGTGATGCGAACGACCCGGCTGGTGCGGTCGAACAGCGCGGCGCCGACCCGCCGCTCCAGCTTCCTGATGACGTGGCTGATCCGGCCGGTGGTGACCCCCAGGCGATCGGCGGTACGGCCGAAGTGCAGTTCGTCGGCGAGCGTCAGGAACGTCTCAATCTCGTGTCGCTCCAGCATCCCGCCCCCTTTGTTGAATCCGGCTCAACGATCGTAATCCGATCATGGCTTGGTCGCCGTCGCGGATTCGCGAATCGTGGATGGCGTCACCGGGGCGACCCGGCGGACCCATAGCGGCGGACCCAAGCCTCCGCACGGTCGCCGGATCGACCCTCCAGCTCCGCGACAGGGAGAATCATGAAGGCAATAGGAGTCGACGACTATCTGACCGGACTCACCACCGAGCTGCGGGAGATCGGCGAGGCCGCCCGTCCGCTGATCGACGAGGCGCTGCCCGACGCGACCGGGGTGATGTGGCACGGCCATCCGGTGTGGGGCCTTGGCAAAGCGCCTGGACGGCGACCCATCTGCCTGTTGAAGGCCTACACCTCGTACGTCACGTTCGGCCTGTGGCGGGGACAGCAGATCAGCGACCGGTCCGGCCGCCTGATCCCCGGCGCCCGGCAGATGGCCTCGGTACGGCTCACGTCCGCCGCCGACATCGACGCGCCGCTCTTCGCCGACTGGCTGCGCCAGGCTCACGCCCTGGAGGAGGGAAAGTGACCGCCGTCCGGGTCCGAGAATTCGACCATCTGGTGCTGAACGTCGAGGACGTCGAGCGGTCGCTGGCGTTCTACTGCGGGGTCCTCGGTCTCGAACCGGTGCGTGTCGACCAGTGGCGGGACGGGCGGATCAAATTCCCCTCGGTACGCGTCACCCCCGACACCATCATCGACCTGGTCCGACGCGACCGGGACGGGTCGAACGTCGACCACATCTGCCTGGTTGTCGACCCGCTGGACTGGCACGAGGTCATCGCCTCCGGCGTCTTCACCGTCCTCGAAGGGCCGGTGGGCCGGTACGGCGCCCGGGGCGAAGCCGTCTCCCTCTACGTCCAGGACCCGGACCACAACACCGTCGAACTGCGCTGGTACCCCGCCGACCAGGAACCGACGACACCGCTGACCCCGTGACGAAGCGGCGGTGAGAGCTCCGAGTGGCGGGAACCGTGACGGGACGATCCGGGCTCGTACACGCAGGCTCTGGCGGCGCTTCAGCCGTGACGCAGCTCTACTCCCTCAGCGGGCCGGGTGCGCAGCACGGTGTCGAGCCGGCCGTCCCGGTCACTGTCGATGTAGGTGACGTCCGGCACCCCGTCACCGTCGAGGTCGAGCTGCACCACATCGGCGATGCCGTCACCATCGAAGTCGGTGACCACCTCCACCGAGCCGTCCCGGTGCCGGCTCACAATCGAGCGAGCTCCGGTGTCGCCCCGGGGCGGCGGCCCGGGGGTGGGCGCCGGCCCACGCCCGGGGGCCGGCTGTGGGTCCGGCTGGCTGGCGTACGCCCCGATCGGGCCGCTGGCCGGCTCCACGCCGGCGCCGGCCGGGTCGATCTCCTCTTCCGAGGGGTAGACGTCGCCGCGCAAGGTGGGATCACGGTAGCTGCTCATCGGCGTACGGTTCCCAGATGGAGCCGGCGGTAACCGTCGGCGCGCGCCCTTGCCGGTGAAGGGCACGGTCCGCGACCGGACCATTGCCCGGAGCAATGCCGTCGAGGGACGAAGGCTCGGCGCGCCGACTATACGTAGCCGTTCTCTCGGCACGCCGCCAGCAAGTCCCGAACCATTCCGCTCAGGTCGCCCGCCTGATTCCCCGCTACCGCAGCCGCCGCGTACGCAGCCAGCAGCCGCGCCTGCCGGCTGATGTCGGGGTTGGATGACGCCGCACCAACCTCACCCGCGGCGGCCAGGTCCATTGGGGTCGCCCCGCGGGCGGCCTCGATCGCCTTCAACGAGTCACACATCTGCTGGCCAGCGGCGTCCGTGGCCGTGGAGGTCGACGACGAAGATTGGCTCGGTACGGCCGTGGTCGTCGCGGCGGCCGGCGTTGTGACCGTGCTCGGCGACGCTGTGGCTTCGCCGGCAGACGACCCCTCGTCACCCCCGGTACATCCATACATCGCGGTCACCACGACCAGTGCAGGTACGACGATCAGCCATCGAGATATCACAGTGGCCGAGTGTCCCATGTGCCCGGGCCGAAGGGCTACCTCCTAGTTCGGGGCGGTGCGCCCACGTTTCGACTCGTGGCCCCTCTCCACTCGTAGCCGAGATGAGCGAGCGGTGACTCGTATGGTGATGCCGTGATCACCTGTGTCGTGCACTACACCATCAACCCCATCCACATCGAGGCGTTTGAACGCTTCGCCCGCGCATGGATGCAGCTAGTGGCCAAGCACGGAGGTGTGCACCACGGCTACTTTCTGCCCGCCGAGGGAGCCAGCGACCAGGCCGAAGCGCTGTTCAGCTTCGAAAGCCTGGCGGCCTACGAGCGTTACCGCGCGCGGTTCGGCATTGACCCTGAGTTCATTGCGGCCGACAGGATCCGCGACGACTCGGGTTGTGTCGTGCGGTACGAGCGAACCTTCATGCGCCCGCTCCTGCCGACCGATTGAGCGAGTGCTCTTCTGCCGCGAAGCGCGCGTACGCGGGCGCGAGTGCCTCCATACGTGCGGGCCGGCTTCCTCCGAACCGTGACCATCGATCTCTACCCGGACCATCGACCACCGCGAACCCTCAGCGAGCCAGGCGCACGACCGTGTGCTCGACGTACCCGGTCGCGGAATCCGGCGACCGCGAGCCAATGATGTAACCGTTGCCGTGCCCGGCGTGCGGGCACGGCACCGGTGTTCCTCCCGCCGCTATGAGGCGTAGATCGAGAACTTCGCGGTCCAGCGGCTGGACGTACCGAACGAGGATGGCCACGTGCCGAACGGGCGCGCCTGGCTCCAGGCGCCCTGGTTGGCGCTGCCGGTGTCGTAGCTCATGTTGTTGTCGCCATTGGTGTTGTACATGAGCCAGTACGGCGTGTTCGGCGCCAGTGTCGCGGTGACCGGCCGGCTATTCCACGAGTTGGCTGCCAGCGTGCCGGACGTGCTCGACGCCACCAGGGTGCCCGGCGAGCCGTTCACGTCGGTGTAGATCGCCAGCTGGTATTGGTTGGCCGGCGCGGCCTGCACCGTCTTGAGGTAGACGGAGATCTGGCTCACGGTGAGCCCGGTGGGGCCGTTGACGAACCGCGAGCCGTTCATGTAGTTCATGTCGCCGTAGTCCAGCGAACCGCCGACCTGGTCGTACCCGAATCGCGGGGCGCTCGGGTCGGTCGTGGTGAACGAGAACTGATGGTTGGCCGCGAGCGCGTTGCCCACCGCGTCGGTCACGCCCGTCCGGACGGTCACCGTGTACTGGGTCGAGGCGGCCAGCGCGGCGGACGGCGTGATCGTCGCCGCCTGGTTGGCCGCGTCATAGGTGACGGTCCGGTTCGCCAGCGTGCCGCCCGGACCGCGTAGTTCCAGGTTCGCCGGCGTGATGGTGCCCGCCGCCATGGCCTCGCTGAACCGCACGGTGATTTGCGCGTTCAGCGCCACCCCGGTGGCGCCGCCGGCCGGCGTCGTGGAGGTCACCGTTGGCGCGGCAGTGTCCGCGCCGGTGGTCGCGTAGATGGAGAACTTCGCGTTCCACCGGCTGGACGTGCCGAACGTCGCCGGCCAGGTGCCGAACGGCGTGAATGCGCTCCACGCGCCCTGGTTGGCCGAACCGGCGTCGAAGCTCATGTTGTTGTCGCCATTGGTGTTGTACATGAGCCAGTACGGTGTGTTGGCAGCCAGCGCGGCGGTGATCGGCCGGGTGTTCCACGAGTTGGCTGTCAGCGTGCCAGACGTGCTGGTGGCCAACCGCGCACCGGGCGAGCCGTTCGAGTCGGCGTAGATGGCGAGTTGGTACTGGTTGTTCGGCGCCGCCTGCACCGCCTTCAGGTACACCGACATGGACATGACAGTCGTCGGGTCAGACCCGGTGACGAACCGCGAGCCGTTCATGTGGTTCATGTCGCCGGTGTCCAGCGACGCGCCGACCTGGGTGTAGCCGATCCGCTGCGGCGCCGGGGCGGCCGCGTAGGTCGCGCTGTACGTCGTCGCCGCCGTGGGCGCGGTGATGATGTGGGTCTGCGCCCCGCCATCGGACCACGACGCGAACGTCGAGGAGCCCTGCGGCGACGGCGCGGACACCGAGTTGGTCGAGCCCTGGATCACCGTACGGGAGAACGGCGTGGTACCCGACGATGAGCCGACGGTGAGCTGGAGTCCGGACGGCACGGTGTCGAAGGTCAGGTTGACCGTCTTCGGGTCTAGCCGGCGCGTCACCGCGTGCGTCAGGCCGTCCTGGTCGGTGGCTAGGAGCTTGAGCTCCAGATAGGACGGATACTCGTGGTCGGGCGCCTCGAACGATCCGGACGCCACGCCGGTCCAGTTGCGGATGGCGTGCTCGTGGCAGTTGTCCGGCGTGGAGCAGTGGTGCATGACCAGGTCCCAGTCGAGGCGGGACGCGGGAAGGGTGCCCTGCTGCGGATCGGTGGCGTGGCCGGAGAAGGCGATCGTGTCGCCGACCTTCCAGGTCGTGCTCGCGGCCGGCGTGTCGATCACTGCCGTCGGTGCCTCGTTGCCGGGCGTGATAGTGATCGTGCTGGTGTCGGTCGCGTTCAACGTGTCGGTCACCGTCAGCCGCGCGGTGTACGAGCCCGCCGTGTTGTAGGTGAACGTCGCCGTCGGCGAGGTTGAGTCGGTCACCCCGTCGTTGGTGAAGTCCCAGGCGTACCGCAGGCGACCCTCGTCGGCCGGATCCGGGTCGGTGGAGCCGGTTCCGTTGAACGTCACGGTCAGCGGCGTCGGGCCCTGCGTTGACGACGCCTCGACGACCGCGCTCGGCGGCTGGTTGCCCGGGAAGTAGCGCACCCGGCGAATGGTGCCGCCCAGGTCGACGTAGTAGAGCTCGCCGCCGGGGCCCACCTCCAGGTCGACGGGGCTGGCGGCGTCGGACACGAACGTCCGCAGGTTGGCCGGGTCGGGTAAACCGCCCGGCGTGGACGGCAGTGACGCCCAGATGCACCGGCGCGAGTAGTCGGCGAAGAAGACCGCGCCGTTGTACGCGGCCGGGTAGGGACCGCCGGCCGTCGGGTAGAACGCCACGCCGGTCGACGACGAGCTACCGGTCGGGCAGGCCTCCCCGGCGACGAGCCTGCTGGCGTGGTTCCAGGCGACGAACGGCAGGGTGTGCGTGCCCGCCGGCGCGGTGTAGAGGGTCTCGCAGATCGGCAGGTTGGCGCTGTCGTATCCGGACTGCCGGGCGCTGCCCTCCCAGCACGGCCAGCCGAGGTTGGTCACGCCCGCGGTGGGGTTGACCACCCGGTTGACCTCTTCCCAGGTGTTCCACCCGGTATCGGAGATCCAGGCCTCATTCGTGCCCGGGCGCATGGTGATCCGGAAGGGGTTGCGCAGGCCGTTGGCGACGATCCGGCGGGTGTCAGGGTCGGCGGAGCCGATGTTCGGGTTACCTGCGGCGGCCGCGCCGGTGGCTGGGTCTAGCCGCACCAGCGTGCCGTCCAGCTGGGTCTCGTCACTCGCGGTGCGGATGTCCTGGGATCGCAGCGCCCCGCCCTCGTTGGCCGGGTCGGCGCATGGGTTGGTCGGCGCCCCGGTGGGCAGCTGGCCGTAGTCGACCGCGCTGAAGCTCGCGCCGTCACCGGCGGCGACGTAGAGCATCCCGTCGGCGCCGAAGGCGATGTCACCGATGGAGTGGCTCGGGAACTGCTGGCACCAGTCGTGCAGCAGGACCTGCTCGCTGCCGGTCATCGTGTTGCCGCTGGCCTGGAGGCGGGAGAGCCGGCCGGTGACCACGCAGCGCCCATCGTTCGCGTTGGCGCACACGTCGTTCCAGACCGGGGCGGTCTGGCCTGGCGGCGCGTCGTACGTGTACAGCACATAGACGAACGGGCTGGCCGGGAAGTTGGGTGCCAGCGCCATACCGAGCAGGCCCCGGTCCCACTGGTTGTGCACGTTGGCCGACAGGTCGGTGAACACCGTCGGCGTCGTGTCGGCGAGGTCGTCGAAGACCTTGATCCGGCCGCCCTTCTCGGCAACGAAGACGCGCCCGTCCGGCGCGAACTCCAGATCGACCGGCGAGCTGAGGCCGCTGAAAACGATCTGTTCCTGGAAACCGCTCGGCAGCGCGACCGCGGACGCGGGCTGCCGACCGACGAACGACAAAGTCGCGAACACGGTCGCCAACGCGACGAACCCACTCAGCGCACGCCGAAGCATGGGCATTCCCCTCCCCATTCGCGGAACCCCAAGTCATGCGTTCGAGCGGGACGTAAGTCCGTCCCGCCGGAAAGATCGGCGAATCGTAACGGGATGCGGAATCCCCTAGGTGTCGGCTGTCCGACTCGACCGCCCAACGATGGGCCAAACTTGCCCGTCGGTCCGGACCGTGCACGTCGATCGGCGGCTACGGCCGCCCGGACGCGGGGTGGCACCCCAAACGCGAAGATGCTTGCATGCCCCGGTGATGTGCGCTGCGCTCGGCCGTTCGTGTGCCCGCTGGCGGTGGCCCGTGCTCGGCGCCTGGCTCGTCCTGACCGCCGCCGGGCTCGTCCTGGGAGGCCAGGTCTTCGACCGGCTCACCACCACCGGCAGCCTGCGGCCGGACGCCGAATCGCAGCACGCGGACCGGCGGGTCGACCAGTTGCAGCCCGAGGGTCCGTTGGTCATCGCCGTCGTCGGTGGGCGCGACGTATTCGACCAGGCGCTGGTCGACGACATCACGGCGGTCACCGGCGAGATCCGCGAGATGGCCGGCGTCACGGAGGTCGAGGACCTGTACGGCGCTGCGGGCGGGCGGATCGGCGCCGACAACCGGAGTTCGCTGATCCGGATTGAGCTGGAGCGAGGCCTACCGGACGACCGGCGAGAGCAGGTGGAGGACGCGGTCGCCGGCGCGCTGCACCGCATCGACGCACCCGAAGTGCTGGTCGGCGGCGAGAAGCTCGCGGAGCGCGCATTCGCCGACCAGGCGATCGCGGACGCGGCCCTCGGCGAGTCGGTCGCGATCGTCGTCCTGCTGGTCGTGCTCGTGCTGATTCTCGGCGGTTTCATGGCCGGCGCGATCCCGCTCGCCGCGGCGCTGGCCACCGTGTCGGTGACCCTGCTCGGCCTGTTCGGACTGACCGCGCTCACCGGGGTCAGCGAGTTCACCGTCAACGTGGTCACTTTGCTCGGTATCGGGCTCGCCGTCGACTACGCGCTGCTGGTGATCGCCCGGTTCCGAGAGGAGCGCGACGCCGACCCCGATGCCCCGGTCGCGGACCTGGTCGCCCGCACCACCGGGACCGCCGGGCGCACCGTGCTGATCTCCGGGCTCGCCGTCGCCACGGCGATGGTCGGTCTGTACGCGTTCGCCGAACCGCTGCTCGGCGCGATGGCGCTGGGCGGCGCGGTCGCGGTGCTCCTG
The DNA here is from genome assembly GCF_036906915.1 of Micromonospora sp. CPCC 206061. NCBI lineage: Bacteria > Bacillati > Actinomycetota > Actinomycetes > Micromonosporales > Micromonosporaceae > Micromonospora > Micromonospora sp. CPCC 206061. Next base: position 27,882 of record NZ_JBAKHX010000013.1, on the reverse strand, counting down.
GCCACCCTGACCGGCCTGACCGCCGTACCCGCGCTCATCGCCGCGGCGCACCGCCGCATCCCCGGAGCCCGCGATTCCACCCGGGTACTCGCGTTCCGCCGCGGGGTCGCGGCCGCGCTGCGTCGCCGCGCCGAACCCGGCCCGACGGCTGGCAGGATCCGGTCCGAGGCGCGCAGCGACGAGGCCGGACGGCGCGGGCCCGGGTCCTCAGCAAGCGCAGTTGGCACAGCCCCGGGCCTGCTCGCGCGGCTCGCCGCATTCGCGCAGGGCCGGCCGGTGCCGGTCGCGCTCGCCGTCGCGGCCGGCCTTCTCGTGCTGTCGCTGCCGTTCATGTTCGCGGTCAACCTGGAGAACTCCGACGCCCGCGCGCTGCCAGCCTCGGCCGAGGCACGCAAGCTGCAGGAGGTGGTGCAGCGCGACTTCAGCGGCGGCCAGGCCGACCCGATCGTCGTGGTGGTCGACGCCAACCCGGCCGATGCCCCGGTCCGCGACTTCATGAACGCGCTCAACACGCTGGACGGCGTGCTGCGGATCGAGCCGCGCCCCGACATCGTCGCACCGGCGGCCATCATCGACGTCACGCCGGAGGGCGAGACCGCCGGCCAAACCTCCCGCGAAGTCGTCCGCGCGATCCGGGCGATGGACCCGCTGTTCCCGGTGCTCGTCGGCGGCGCCGCCGCGGAACTGGTCGACTACCGCGACTCGGTGGCCAACCGGTTCCCCATCGCGCTGCTGGTCATCCTGCTGTCCACGACGGTGCTGCTGTTCGTGCTGACCGGCTCGCTGGTGATGCCGGTCAAGGCGCTGCTGATGAACGCGCTCACCCTGCTCGCAACGCTCGGCGTGCTGGTCGCCGTGTTCCAGTGGGGCATCGGCGACGCGTTGCTCGGCTTCGACTCGTGGGGCGCGATCGACGTCACCACACCCGTCCTGCTGTTCGTGTTCGTGTTCGGACTCTCGATGGACTACGAGGTGTTCCTGCTCGCCCGGATCAAGGAGGAGTGGGACGGGCGCGACCTCACCCGTCGCCGCACGCTGGCCAGCGACCACGCCGTCCGCGCCGGCATCGAGAAGTCCGGGCCGGTGGTCACCGCCGCCGCGCTGTGCATCGGCGTGGTGTTCCTCGGCTTCCTGCTCGGCGACCTGATCGCAGTCAAGGAGATCGGTTTCGCGATGGCGGTCGCGCTGCTGCTCGACGTCACGGTCGTCCGCGGCCTGCTTCTGCCAGCGCTGATGAACCTGCTCGGCGAGTGGAACTGGTGGGCGCCGGCGCCGCTGCGCCGGCTGCACGAGCGCTGGTTCCCGCCGCGCACCAGCAGCCGCCCTGAGTCGGCGGCCGCGCGGATACCGGCCGTCCGGGCGCCGGCCAAGGAACGCACGCTTCGGTAGGGCAAGCCGACCAACGCCTAAGACCGCATCTCATTTGGGGTTGTTGCGTTGGAGGAGGGGATGCAGCGCGGAGCGGTAGAACGCTCCGTAGTACTGCATCCAGCCGCGCACGATCGGGTTGATCGTGCGGGCCAGCTCGGCGAAGGTGTAGCCGGTCCGCCGGTGCAGCCGCCAGGAGCGGACCGTCCGGCTGATCTTGTTTAGGGCGTCTTTGCTGATCGCCGGCAGGAACGCGGCGAAGTTCTTGCCGTGCCTGCTGCGGGCCTTGCGGGCGCGGAAGGTGAACCCGAGGAACGTGAAAGACGTGTGCTCGTGCGAGCTGCGTCGGTTGCTGTCCTTGCAGTACACGATCCGGGTCTTGTCCGGGTGCAGGCGCAGCCCGACCTCGACCATCCTGTTCTCGATCGCCACTCGAATCGCATGCGCCTGTTGTCTGCTGACGCAGTGCACGACCGCGTCGTCGGCGTAACGCTCGAACGGGATGCCCGGGCAACGTCGGGCCATCCACGCGTCGAACGCGTAGTGCATGAACAGGTTTGCCAGCACGGGTGAGACGACTCCTCCAACGCAATGGCGAACCTGGAGCGGGCTCCTCGTCAGCGTCACTTTCTGCGACCTTGGGGGCCGGTGTCGTGTTGTCACCTGTTGGGATGCAGTGACGGATGAGGATGCGTTCGTGGCCGATGAGGACGTCTTTGACGAGCAGGCGCAGCACGCGCTGCTGCTCGGGGACGGTGGCTGTGCCGGCGTTGTTGCGCAGGCGGGCGAGGAAGTCCTCGAGACCGGTGGCGAGTTGGAGGTAGGCGTCGCGGTTGACGAGTTGGGCGGCGAGGGTCTCGCGCTGGCTGCGCAGGCTGGTCTCGCGGCCACGCAGTTCGGGCATGCGTTCGCGTAGTTCGTCCAGAGATATCAGCTCTTCCCACGTTCCGTACGGGAGCAGCAGATCAGGTTCACGTCGCCTCCATGCCGGACGCCGCCTGGCCAGTCGGCGGGCTCCCGCCAGGCTTGTCCCAGGACCATGGCTCCGCCCTGGTTTCGACGTCGTCTGCAATGAATTACGACACCTCATCAGCGATTCGCTTGCGCTCGTCTTCCTGATCCCCACCTGACACGTCGTCCGGCGCCTTTTCCACATCGCTCACCACGGCAGCGTCACCACTCCCGCAGCATGTGGCGGTTTGGAACCTCCCCCCGCAGGGCGATCCCGAAGGGCCTACCTGCCGCCGAGAGAGCCGGGGTCGTCTTGCCGGGTTGGCTCAGGGTCGGCGCGACTTCTGTGACGCCGGCTGGTTGCACGTCTTGATGTGGAGGTCTTCGACGCGGCTCGGCGTGCCCTGACCAGGCCGGCCGAGGCGCTCAAGCTGTGGCCTGCTCCGGTGCACCATGCGCGATGATCCAAGCGGCAGCGAAGTCGTGTACCGTGTCTCCTCCGACGCAGGTGCAGGCAACGAGGAACCGATGACCGCGTACTACCTCCGGGACGCCGCAGCGACTGCGGTCGTCTTCGGAATCTTCGCTTCCAGTTGGCTGGGCTGGGCACAGGAGTCGCCGCCGAAGAGCTGGCGCGTCCCACTTGGTGTCGGGTCCGTGCTCGCGTTGCTGACAGCCGTCGCCGGTGGACTCCTCACCTGGCGGCACTGGTCAGGCGGCACGGCATTCGACGACGGCACGAGCCGGTCGTTCGGCATCGTAGTCGGCATCGAGTTCGCCGCGGCGGCGCTCGGCGCCGGGCTGCTCGTCCTACGCCGCCGCGCTGAGTTCATGTCGGCCTGGATCGCGTTCGTCGTCGGCGTACACCTGTTTCCGGTGGCGGTGATCATCGACTACCCGCTGATCCATGCGCCGGCGATGCTGATCACTCTCGTAGCGGTCGTCGCTGTGCCGGTGGCACGGGCACGTTCTGTTTCGGTGAGTGCCATCACTGGCCTCGGCTCGGGCGTATCCCTGGTTGCCACAGCGCTGACCTCGCTCACCCTGGCCTTGACAGCGTATTGATCTGCCCCGCCAATCCCGGTTGGCCGGGACCGGGATGGCGACACCTTCGGCTGGACACGACGTGTCCGGCTACCGCCTATGTCGCCGAGTTGCATTTCTGGCTGTTCGAACAGACGCGGCCGAGCGGTCCGCGATCCACAGCCCTACTCCCGCGTCCCGTTGGGGATTGCCCGCCCACGAGCAGGCGTTGATGACGCTGGCTCACCTGCACAACGGCGGCACCCTAGCGAGGTTGGCGGTCGGGTTCGCCGTATCGATCAGCACCGTGTGGCGGTACCTGCGCTAGGCGATCGACCTGCTCGCGGCCCACGCGCCGGATCTGGCGCAGTCGGCCCACCGGGCAACCCAACTGGCGTATGCGATCATCGACGGCACGCTGATCCCGATCGACCGCGTCGCGGACCAGAAGCCGTTCTACTCCGGCAAACACAAGCGGCACGGCGTGAACGTGCAAGTCATAGCCGACCCAGCCGGCCGGCTCGTGTGGGCCTCACCGGCGCTCCCGGGCGCGGTCCACGACTTGACCGCAGTCCGCACCCACGGCCTGATCGCCGCCCTGACAGCGGCAACGTGATGACCTTTGCAGACAAGGGCTACCAGGGCGCGGGCGGCACCATATGGACCCCGTTCAAACGCCAGCCCCGACGACCCCGGCTCTCTCGGCGGCAGAAGACGGTCAACCGTCACCACGCGAAATCCGCGCCCTCGGCGAACGCGCCGTAGCCACCCTCAAGACCTGGAAATCCTGACCAAGCTGCACTGCAGCCCGCACCGCGCCACCGCCATCGTCCAAGCAATCCTCGTCCGCCAACGCGCAGAAGACGACCGCTGCCCACGATGAAAATGGCTCATGGATCGGCTCGGCTCAGTTGAACACCGAACTGTCCTTCTAACCGGAGGCGACCCGTCGGCCGCGCACTCGCCGCCGTTCGTGATCCACAATGGCTGCTATGCAGATCATCACCACCGACGGGATGCCTCCTACTCTCCGTCGACGGCTGCGCTCACTTGCGGCGATGGAGCTGGTCAATATCCCGCTGCAGGGCGTGGTGTGGTTCGGCCTCGCTGGCCTGCCGGCTACGTTGCCCAACCTGGTCGGCTTTGGCCTGTTCGCCGCCCTGCTGATCGAGGGTGCTGCCTATTGGGCGGCCAAACTACACCAACTGCGCCGCCGCCGCCGACTTCCTGGCCTATCCGCGTTTCGCGCGGCGCGGGCCATCAACCCGCCGTTCTTAGCGACCGGCGTCGTGATAACCGGGTACGCAGCAGCGACCGATCCCGGACGCGTCTCTTGGCCGGGGCTCGTCTTCGCCCTGTTCGCTTGCCTCGAACACGTCAACTACTTCCACGTTCAGCTCATGCATGACACGCTCAGCGATCTACGCCGGTTCCGATCAGTCGGTCTGCGGCCCTCGCACCTGGCCCGCGATATTGCGCGGGCGCGACAGCCACCGCCACCGGCGGGAAGGTCAGCTATCCAACCGTCCGATCCTTGAGTTGGTCAGCAAGGTTCCGGCGCCACCGAAACCACATAGGACCGATCAGCCCGTGATGCGCGACGAACTCGAGGAAGTCAGCGGAGTCGAGTTCGGGTTCGCCGGTGTCGTGGAAGTGGATCCAGACCACATCATGGCAACGGCGATTGGTGACCGGAAACCCCAGTGATCCCCGGTGCCGACCGGCGCGACGGCGACGAAGGTTCGGGCCCGGTTTGGTGCTCCTGCCGCTAGCGGATGAGGTCGTCGCGAGCGTCACGAGGACCACGGTGGATGACTCGGCCGTGGCCGGGTTCTACGACCTGACGTGCGGTCGCGCAATGGGCGCGCCGGGGTGTCGCGTGGGGCCGCTGTTCACGGCAACCTCGGCTGGCGATGCAGTAAGTGCGTTGCGCTAGCCGGTTGAGAGGGTACCGAGTGCCGGCCAAGGCGCACCCGCGCGGAGTAGCCCAAGGATGTCTCTGCCGTGTCGAAGCCCGTCGGGGAATTGATCGTGAACATCCCAGCGCCAGGCGGCGACTAGCGCGAGAACCAGACGCCGACACTCCTGCAGTCGAAATTGATCGAGACCCGGGTAGTGCGTGCTCACCTCGACTGGCGCGTGGGCAACATCGAATTCGATTGGCCCCACGCAACAGGTTTCGAAGTCGACGAAGACGATTCCAGATGGGGTACTGAGGAGGTTGCCCGGGTGCGGTTCTCCGTGCAGCAACTGGTCGATGGCCGCATGGCGCTGTATGGCTTCGCCTGCGCTGTGAAGCGTGCTCAGGAGAAGGTCACGGTCACGATCATCCAGCGCTGGGCTCTCGCTTCGATTCGTGACAACACGCTCCGCCGCCGCGACACGCTCCATGAAATGCGGTGCTTCGATTTGGACGTTTCGCATGGCTGCGTGTAGCCGCTGGAGCGCAACGGCGTATTCAGCTGGTTCGGCCGGGTCAGGCGTCGCCTCGTAGTAGGTCCATAAGGAGATGGCGAAGCCATCGACTTCGTACACGCGCGGCTCGACCCGAGGATCGAGCGATGCGACCGGGCCGGTGGCCGCGGCTAGTCCCCGTGCGAGCCGGACCTCAAACGCCGCGACTTCCTGCCCGACCAGCGCCATTCGAGCGAACACATCGCATGGCAGGAGACGTAGGGCCAGTGTGTTCGAGTTCTGGATCACAATGGCGTCGTTGACCTTCAGGTCGAGGGCGCCAGCAAGGGACGTCGCCGCGGCTATCGCACGTGGTACAAGGCCAACCTGCACGAAGTACATCCTGACACCCGACCCATCCGCCCTGACGAACGGCCCGGTGTCAGCGGCTTCACCGATCAGAAATCCTCCGCCACGTCGTCAGTTCTGGTAACCCCCTCGCACCGGTGGAAGGATTGATGACCATGACCGACGCTAGACCGCTGGGCGCCGACGAGGCCACGTTCATCGCGGCGGTCCGCTCAGGCGATACGGCGCGGTTCGCGCTCATCACAGAGCGCCACCGGCGTGAGCTGCAGGTGCACTGCTACCGGATGCTCGCGAACTACGAGGACGCCCAGGACATGACGCAGGAGACGTTCCTGCGAGCGTGGAACAAGCGGGAGTCGTTCAAGGGCCACGCTGCGCTGCGGACCTGGCTGTACCGGATCGCGACGAACGCCTGCCTCGACTTCCTGGAGAAGCGCAATGACCGCACACCCGTACCGTCCGAGCTGTCGGACTCCGGCTCCGAGGTGCTGTACCTGCAGCCGTACCCCGACCGGATGCTCCCCGAGGACCCGCAGGAATCGGTGGTGGCGCGGGAGACGATCGAGCTGGCGTTCATCGTCGCCGTCCAGCACCTGCCGCCGCGGCAGCGGGCGGTGTTCATCCTGCGCGACGTCCTCGGCTGGCCGGCGTCGAAGGCCGCCGACGCCCTCGAGCTGACCATCGCATCGGTGACCAGCGCGCTGCAGCGGGCGCGCGTGACGATGCGCGAGCAGCTGCCCGACCGCCGCCTCGACTGGCGGAGCCCTGCCACCCACGAGCTGTCGAATGACGAGCGCGGCGTGGTGAAGTCGTACATCGACGCCCATGAGCGCAACGACCTCGACGGGCTGATGTCCCTGCTGCGCGACGACCTGCGCTTCGCGATGCTGCCCGAGCCGGGCACCGTGATCAGGACGGCCAAGGACGCGGTGGACGGCTGGGTCTCTGGTGGGCTCTTCCAGCGCGGCTACGACGACTGGCGCTGTATCGCCACGACGGTCAACCGGATGCCTGCCGCGGTGCTGTACCTGCGCACCCCCGACGACCCGGAGTACCGGCTATTCGCCATCGCGGTCCTGCACATCGTCGACGGGAAGATCGCCGAGCTCACCGGATTCGACGCCACCGACAAACCATGGCTGGACCTCCCCCCGACACTGTGATCACACATGTCCCCGTCGTCGACGAGTCCAGCGCACGGGCCGCCGTCACCGACGTCACCGCGGAATGAGCACCCCGACCAGCTGAACGCCACCGCCGCGCCGGCATGGCCCGTGCTCATCGCCTCGTCTCGTATCGGGTCAGCACGACGCCGCCGGGAAATGTCCGCGTTTCCATTAGGGTCAGGTTCACCCAGCTGTCCAGCGCGCTGAAGAACGGCGTGCCGCCGCCCACCAGGACCGGCACGGTGACCAGCAGGTACTCGTCGATCAGCCCGGCCCGCATGGCCGCCCCGGCGAGCGTCGCGCCGCCGATGTCCATCGGGCCGGCGTCCTCTGTCTTGAGCCGGGTGATCTCGGTGACTGCGTCGCCGGTGACCAGGCGGGTGTTCCAGTCGACACTGCTGGTCGTCGAGGAGAACACCACCTTCGGCATGTCCCGCCAGCGGCGGGCGAACTCGATCTCCGCCTGTGTGGCGCCGGGCTGCTGGTCGGCGGTCGGCCAGTGAGAACTCATCGTCTCCCACAGCTTGCGCCCATACAGCGCCAGGCCCGTCGCCCCCACCCGGTCGGACCACCACTGGAACAGCTCGTCGCTCGGCGACGAATCCGGTCCCTCACCCCCACTCCAGCCGAGGTCGTCGCCGGGCGCGGCGATGTAGCCGTCCAGGGTCACATTCATGCCGAAGGTCAGTTTCCGCATCATGCCAGCCTCTCGTGAGCCGATCTTATATACGTACAGACGGGCGCGGCGCGAAAACCTAATCGGTGCGCGATCTACGTCCGCTGGTAGTCCTCGCGTTCCGGACCGAGAGCGGGTTTGAGAAGATCAACTTCCGGTGGTGAAGGTGCGTCGCGTACCAAGCGGTTCGCGGCTACAGTGATGTAGATCTTGGGATGTTTGCAGTTTCTACGTGGATCCTCACTCGGAGAAGATTTCGTCGAGGATCCTGCGCGAGCTCGCCGTCGCTGCCTCGCCGTCGTCCAGTGCGTTGGCGTAGTCGACAAGCGTCTTCGCCAACACCGCAGGTCCCGAAGTCGATGACCGCCGCCAGTTGCCCGCCGTTGAGCAAAAGATTTCCCTGCGCGATGTCACCGTGGAACCAGCGCTCCACACCGTCCCAGCGCGCGTTCAGGGCGCACTTCCAGATCTCACTGGCCATATCGACATCGATACGGCCGTCGAGTGCCGTGAGCCCTCGGTTGGCCTGCCCGTCGTAGGTGCGCAGGGTGCCACCCCGGTACCAGTTGTGCTGGCCTGGACGGGGGCCGTCAGCGGTATCGACGCCTTGCAGGGCCACGATGAACTCAGCCAGGTCGAGCGCGAACCGGACCGGGTCGGCGATGCGGTCCACCCGCGCGGTTTCGCCATCAAGCCACTGGTAGATCGACCACGAGTATGGATAACCCTCGCCGGGCTCGCCCTTGGCCATCGGGGTGGAGATAGGCAGCGGGAGACGGGGGGCGAACACCGGCAACCACTTGTGCTCCTTGTCGACTGCCTCGGTGTACTCCAACGCGCTCGGCAGGCGCACCGACATCCCGGAGCCGAGGTGGAAGGTCCAGTTGTCCCAGCCGCCGTTGGCAACCCTCTCGACCGGGAGGTCAGCCCAGTGCGGGAATTGGCCGGCGACGAGCCGGCGCACCTGATCCACGTCGACCGTGAGGCGTTTGGGTAGCGGGCCGAGATCTGGAGTGTCGCTCAAGAACAGTCCTCACCTGAGAAAGAACGGTAGCCGTACCGACAGCCACCGCATCCGCGCTCACCACCCGTTTGCACAGCTCACGAGTCCCAACGTAGCTGTACCGCCCGGCCTGCCGCACCGGGCGACGGTATCCACCAAGAACCGGAGGCGCCCAACGAAATCCGAACCCTACTGCGGTATCACAGCCCGGTCAGCGGCTAGATTCGCCGGCCTTTGCGTGGGAACAACGACGCATGGTGCCGTCATTCCTTGGTTTGGCGCCCCCTTCAGTGAGGTGATCTCAACGAGGCAGTTACACGAGGGCATCGTGTGGCATCACGCGGACGGCCGGCGCGCGAAGCTGCAGCACCGCGGCTTCGCCTGACGACTGCCCGGGCTACTTCTGCCCGGGCACGACCAGGCCGGTCTCGTACGCCGCGATCACGGCCTGCACCCGATCGCGCAGGCCGAGCTTGGTGAGCACGTTGCTGACGTGCGTCTTCGCGGTGTGCGTGCTGACCATCATGGTGGCGGCAATCTCCGGATTGGACATGCCCTCCGCGAGCATCCGCAGCGTCTCCCGTTCGCGGCTGGTGAGCATGGACAGCCGCTCCGCGGGCAGCGGGCGGGCTGCGCCGCCCGTGGTGAACTGCTCGACCAGCCGCCGGGTTACCGACGGTGCGAGCAACGATTCGCCCTTTGCCACCACGCGCACGGCGTGTACGAGGTCATCGCGCCGCACATCCTTGAGCAGGAAGCCGCTGGCGCCGGCCCGCAGCGCGTCGAACACGTGGTCGTCCTGGTCGAAGGTGGTCAGCATGACGACCCGGCAGTCGGTCTCGGCGCCGATGATCCGGGCGGCTTCGATGCCGTCCATGCCCGGCATCCGGATGTCGAGCAACGCCACGTCGGGGCGATGATTGCGTACGGCGGCGACCGCCTGGAAGCCGTCACCCGCCTCGGCGACCACCTCGATGTCGGCCTGCGCGTCCAGGATCATCGCGAAGCCGGCGCGCACCAGTTCCTGGTCGTCGGCGACCACTACCCGGGTCACAGCGGCAGCCGTGCGCGTACCGTGAAGCCGGCAGGTTCCGGACCGGCTGATGCGGTCCCGCCGCACGCGGCGGCGCGCTCCCGGATGCCGATCAGGCCGTTGCCGCCGGACGGCAGCCCGGCCCCGGCGCCCCGGCCGTTGTCCCGAATCTCGATCGCCAACTCCTGCTCCTGCCAGCTCAGCCGCACGTCGGCGCGGGACGCGCCAGCGTGCTTGACGACGTTCGTGAGCGCCTCCTGGATGATCCGGTATACGGCCACCCCCAAGGCGGGCGGCAGCGGCCGGGGCTCGCCCGCCACCTCGTAGCCCACCTCCAACCCGGCCCCCGCCGCCTGCCGCACCAGGTCGGGCAGATCCTCGACGGCCGCCTGCGGAGCACCCGAACCATCCTCCCGGAGCACCACAAGCATGCGACGAAGCTGATCCATCGCATCCCGGCCGGCGGCGGCAATAGCGTCGAACGTGGCGACGGCCCGCTCCGGATCAGCACGCACCACCACCGGCCCCGCCTCCGCCTGCACCACCATGAGACTCACAGCGTGCGCCAGAATGTCGTGCATTTCGCGGGCGATCCGGGCACGCTCCCGCTCGGCAGCTCGTTCGGCTTCCAGAACCCGCTCCCGCTCAAGCCGCGCGGCACGCTCCGTCAGGATGGCGGTATGTGCCCTGCTACCCGCCGCTGCCCTCCCCAAGGCGTACGCGGTCACGGAAACGACGACGCCCCGAAATGCGGTATCCGACGACCCGACCGTGAGCAGCCCGCCGCCGAGGATGACGGCGAGCGCACCCCACCGCACCCACCGCCCGGACCAGGCGGACACCGTGTAGAGGGCGATGAGCGGCCCGTACCAGAGCGGCTGCGACGCAACGGCGTCCACCAGATCGTACGAAGCGCTGAAGGCGTAACTGACCAGCAGCACAGGCAACGCCGCTCTCCGCCGCGCCACCAGCGGCAACGCGGAACCGGCGGCGACGACATACCCCCACCAGTGCCACGGACCGTCCCGGGACAGCAACGGCCAGAGCTGAGCCACCGCGGCACAAACCGCCAGCACGACATCCGACCACGGCGAACGCGCCCACCGACCCAACCACACGGTGCGCCATGCTGTCATGCGTACGCGGGAGCCCGCCGGGCCAGGGGTACCAGCGCGAGCAGAATCAGCAGGCCAGCGACCGGCAGCAGATCATGACTGGCCACCGCGACCCCGATGCCGAGCAGCAGGGCCACCGGAGCCCACACCGCGACGGCCCGCACCACCGCAAGATGAACGACCAGCGCAAGCAACCCGACATAGAACAACGCCGGCCCCGGCCCGTAGACGGCGACCGCGACACCGGGCACATCCTGCACATCACCGAACATCTGCCGCATCGCGGCCTTGTCGTCGGCCGCAAGCCCCACCACGAGGTCGATGCCAATCTGAGCGATCGAACAGACCAGACCGGCCACACCGGCCACAGCGGCAGTCGTGGCCACCACCCCACCGCCGATCATCCGGCGCGCGGCGAGCACCACGAACCCGAAGAGGAACAGGGCAACGAGGAAGGCGAAATGCCCCAGGGTCCAGAGGAAACCGGGACCGTACTGCCCATCCAGCCCGTCCAGTAGCCGGACCAGGCCGTAGACGGTCGTGAGCGCGGGAGCGAGGACAAAGACAACGGGTGCTTTCTGCATGCGGTCGATCGTCATCCGCCCGCGGCCCCGAAACATCGCCGACGTCGGCGATCTTCCCCGTCACCCACAAGACCCAGTACAGGATCGTGGGCTTGAATAGACAGGCGGAGGCCCGGGGCATCATGGTTACCCCAGGCCCCCGCCCGACCACGGGCCGGGCTCGTCCGCCCCGCCGCGCTGTCAACACCACCCCAGTGTTCCCGTTCTCCTCGACGCCGCCGGCGACATGGGCATATCGTCCAGTCGGACGGTGCTGGACCCAGGCGTGGGGCCTCGGTAGGTAGTACTCACCACAAGATCGACCTACTGGTGAGGACCCCACGTGATCGCCTATCGCGCCATGCTCGACGTTCCCCGTGAACTGGTCGGCTACGTCTCGCGGCTGCTCGCTGCGCATCGCCGCGTTCTGGGTACCCGGCGAGGCACCCGGATACTGACTCCATGGCGACAAGCCGTGTTCGGGCTGGTGTGGTTCCGTAACCGTGGCGTGGACATTCCTCAACTCGGTGCCGGGTTCGGCCTGTCCCGCGCCACCGCCTACCGCTACCACGACGAGGTCCTGTATGTCCTGTCCGCCCAGGCTCCGGACCTGACCGAGGCTCTGCACCGCGTGCAGGCCGAGGGCTGGTCGCACGTGATCCTGGACGGGAAGATCGTGGACAGCGACCGGTGCCGGCAGAAGACCGTCAGCAAGAAGGGCGAGCTCATCGACGCCTGGTATTCGGGAAAGACGCACGACTTCGGTGGCAACATCCAGGCTGTGATGCGCCCTGACGGGTTCCATCTCTGGTCTCAGACGTGGAACCCGGGTCGGTCCATGACCTGCGAGTGGCTCAAGAACACGTTCTGGGTGCCCTGTATGCCATGGCCGCCCAAGGCCTCCCCGCTCTGGCCGATCCCGGCTACGAAGGCGCAGGTCACGGCGTACACACCCCGATCAAACAGCCCACAGACGGGCACCGTCTGCACCTGAACAACCGAACCTACAACACGCTACTGCGGTCAATGCGGTGTATCGGCGAACGCGGGTTCGCGTTACTGACCCAACGCTGGCGCGTACTCCAGCACGTCACCCAACCACCAAGGAAGATCGGCGATATCTCCCGGGCTGCTCTAGTGCTCACGCATTTCGAACACAGATACCTACCTCGTTGAGATCACCTCAGTGCTTTATCCATCGATCAATTGCGGCGCGGGCAAACTACCTGTGCCGGTGTTTGGGCGGGTGGCGGTGGCGGTTGTGAGGTCAAGACGGATAGAGTCCGGCGGGTGCGAGGGCCGAGACTACGACCCCGCGACCGCGTCCGCGTCGTGTCGCCGGCCAGTTTTCCCAGCGCAGAGTGGGCCGAGCAGGTCATGGAAACACTCGCCGGCTGGGGGCTGCGGCCCGAGCTCGGCAAGCACGCCCTCGACCGGCGCGGCTTCATGGCCGGCTCCGACGAGGATCGGCTCGCCGACCTCAACGATGCCCTGCGCGATCCAGGCGTGCGGGCGATTGTCGCGGCCACGGGGGGCGCGGGTGCGTACCGGATCGTGGACGGCCTGGATCTGGCCGCTGTGCGCGCCGACCCGAAGCCCGTCGTGGGGTTCAGCGACATTTCAAATCTGCACATCGCTCTCTGGGCGGCGACCGGCTTGGCCGGCGTGCACGGCTGCGTGGGTACCGGCGGCCGCACCGACGAGTCGTGCCGGCGGCTGCTGTTCGAGACCGAGCCGATCACCCTGCATGCCGAGCCCTCCTCGGTGACCGTACCGGGCCGGGCAACGGGGGTACTCGTGGGTGGATGCGCCTGCGCGGTGAGCAACTTCCTCGGCGCCGGCCTACCTCATCTCGATGGCGCGATTCTCTGCCTCGAAGGTCCGCAGAACCCGCACTTCGACCGCATGCTCTGGGGCATGCTCCGGGCCGGCCTGCTCGACGGAATCCGCGGCTTCGCGATCGGCGATCTCATCGGGCTTGATCCAAGCGTCGCCGAACCGGGCCCCGACCAGGCAATGACCGTCATCCGCGAGAGGCTGGGCGGCCTGGGCGTGCCGATTCTCGGCGGGCTGCCCTTCGGGCATCGCGAGGACCAGGTTTGCCTTCCGCTAGGCGTTGAGGCGACGCTCGACGCGCACGCAGGCTCGCTGACCGCCGATTCGGCGGTGTGCTGATGAACGCCGCGCAACTCAACGAAGCCCTGCGCGACACGACGGTCCGGACGATCGCGCTCGACGGCGATCACCGCGTGCTCGACCGCCTCGACCTCGATGCCGTACGAGCCGACCCCAAGCCGATCGTCGGCACCGGCGGCACCACTTTCGTCCACATGGAACTGTGGCGCGTGTGCGGCCTGGTCGGCTACCACGGCAACGGACAGATCCGGCTCGGCAGCCTACAGCTCACCGGCGAGACCTGGGTGCCCGGCCGGGTCGAAGGCGTCCTGCTCGGTGGCAGCCTCGGCCCGCTACGTGCGATGGTCGGCGCGGGCCTGCCCTCCCTCGACGGCGCGATCCTGCTGCTCACCGGCGAACGCACCCAAGGTCTAGGCCAAGTCGACCGACAACTCACCCACCTGATCCGGGCGGGCGCACTCAAGGGCGTCCGCGGCGTAGCGGTAGGCCACTTCGCGGGCTTCGACGGCTTCGTCGACCGAGAATGGAGCCTGAACGACGTACTCACCGACCACCTGAACACCCTCAACGTGCCGGTACTGGGCAACCTGCCGATCGGCCCCGGAAGGCCGCCGGTTCCCATCGGTGTCTCTGCCGTCCTCAACGCGACCGAGGCCGTGCTGTCAGTCGGCTGAACGCCACGACGCTGAGATGCGACGGCGTGGACGACCGCACCTTATGCGGCATGACCGCCCCTGCGCGCGCCTGCGCCCGCTCGATGCGGCAGAACGGCACTCGTAGCCGTCGGGCTCGTGCAGCCTCACAGCCGGGATCTGAGCACGGCGACCTCGGGGAACTCGTCCGGGGAGCCGTAGCCGTGCTCGGCCAGCCAGCGGACGTTGGTCAGGCATCGCAACGACCACCATGCGTGGATGAGGTCGCGGTCGACGTCGGTGCCGTAGCCGGCGACGACGTCGCCAAGGTGCTCCTTGTGTCCGAGCGTCAAGATGGCGAGGTCGAAGAGCGCGTCGCCCTGGGACGCCTCGGACCAGTCGACGACGCCGGTGACCTCGTCACCGGCGACGAAGACGTGGTCGACCTGTAGGTCGCCGTGGATGAATACCGGTGTCCATGGCCGGAGCGCGGTCTCGGCGAGCCGGCGGTTGCGCGTGACCACGTCAGCGGGAAGGACGTCGTTGGCGACGAGCCACTCGCACTCGCCGGCCAGGCGCGATGCGAGCTCGTCGAGGCTCCGACCCGGCCATGGCGGCAGCGGCGCGTCGTGCAGCGTCCGGACGGCGGCACCCGCCGCGGCCCACGCCGCGGGCGACGCGGTCGATGGCTCGCCGAGGTGGCCGAGTGCCGCGCCTGGGAGAGCGGCGAGCGCGAGCACGGGCGGCTTGCGCCACACGATCTCCGGAGTCGGGATCGGCGCCAAAGCCATCGCCTCGACCTCTGCCTCGGTGCGGGCATGATCAGCGTCGATCTTCAGGAACACGTCACCAACGCGCAGGGTCGCGCGTTCGTTGTGTGCGACGACGACCTCGACCTCTTCCACGTCGGCCATTGTCGCGGGGATGATCACCGACGTCACCGGGTTTATCGCGTGTGGAGCCGTCCCGTGGGTCTCCCCTTACATCGATCGATGTGCATAATGCATGCATGATGCGGCTCCTCGCCTTGGCGGTAACGGTCACCGTAACGAGTCCGTTGTTGACGGCGGACGCGGAGTACCAACCGGCGCGGTCGGCGTACGCCGCACCGGCCCCCTGCCTGCCAGGCGGCACCTACGGTGATCCGCTGCCGGCGGCCAGCGTTTCCGCCGTCCGGGTTCCGGGCCGGTTCAACTTCCTGGAGGGTCCGGTCTGGATCGCAGAGGACGGCCGGCTGCTGGTGTCGGACATGCAGCCCGCCGCAGGGCCTGAGGGCGTGCAGCCCTCCCTCATCAGAGCGCTGACTCCGCCGGACCGGTTCGACGTCTTCGTCGCCGGCAGCGGCAGCAATGGCCTCGCCCTCAGCACCGATGGCAGGCATGTCCTCGCAGCCACGCACGATCAGCGGAGCTTGTCCTCCTACGACCTGGCCGGCGGCGCCCGAGACGTGGTCGTGCAGACGTTTCAGGGCCTCAGGTTCAACTCCCCCAACGACCTGACCGTCCGCGGCGACGGGACTGTCTACTTCACGGACCCGAGCTTCCAGCGTGGCGACCGAGCGGACGAGATGGCCGGCCGCACCGGCATCTTCCGGGTGAGCGGCGACGAGGTGTTTCTGGTCGACGACACAGTGGCCCAGCCAAACGGTATTGTGCTGTCACCGGACGGAAACACGCTCTACGTCGGCGGCAACAGCGCCGGCAGGATTTACAGGTACCCGGTGTTCACCGACGGCACCACCGGACCCCGCACCGAGTTCGCGGCCCTGAGCGGGCCGGACGGCGCGACGATCGACTGCGCGGGTAACCTCTACTGGGCGTCCTATGTGGACGGCAAGGTACACGTGTTCGCGCCCGACGGCAGAGCACTGGGCACAATCTCCGCTGGCAGGAACACCACGAACGCGGCATTCGGCGGCGCGGACGGCCGCACCCTTTTCATCACCTCCGGGACGTGGGGCGACTTCGGCGTTTACCAGATCGAGCTCAATGTGCCCGGATGGCCGTACTGATCATCCTGCCGAGACGGTTGCGGCTCGTTGACTGCACGCCCACCACCACCGGCGTGCTCATGCTCACCTACGACCCGCTGTGAACCATGGCTCATCCGCGACGCCGCGCGACCCGCCCTGCTCGGCATCGACCGAGCACATGCATGCCTATCGGCTAAATCGGACGGGCGACCCGGCCATTCATCGGTAGAGTCGTGGGCATGTGTGCTGGTGTGTCCGTGACTCGTCCCTGCCGTTTCGCTGACGGCGCTGGGACAGTCCGTAGGTAAGTTCCGCGGTTCCGCGCCGCCGGCTTCCTGCCGGGCGGCCGTCTCGCGTTGCCTGGCCCCTGCCATCCCTCAGGAGCCGCCGCATGTACGCACACAAGAATCCCGAGCCGACCGATCCGCGCGTCGGACCTGCAATCGTTTACCTGATCGTTGGCCTTCCCGGCGCCGGGAAAACCACTCGCGCGAAGGAACTGGAGATCAGCGAGTCGTGTCTGCGGCTAACGCCAGACGAGTGGCAGATCGCGCTGTTTGGCGATCAAAACCCACCAGATAAGCGTGACCTGGTTGAGGGCAAGCTGGTTCAGATCGGCATGCGGGCCGCGGAGCTGGGCATCAATGTCGTCTTCGACTTCGGGTTCTGGGGCAAGGACGAACGATCAGCGCTCCGCTGGATCGCTGGCACCGTCGGCGCGCGTAGCCAAGTTGTCTACCTGCCGATTGACCACGAGGAGCAACGCAGGCGCGTCACCAATCGGTTCGTAACTACGCCCGATCAAACGTTCCACATGAGCGACGTTGAACTTGAGCAGTGGCGGGCACAGTTTCAAGCGCCGGACGACGAAGAACTGCGAGGTTCTCAGATTCCACCCGTCCCGCCAGAGCACGCGACATGGTCGGAGTGGGCCTCGCAGCGCTGGCCATCCTTGCCTGACCAGTACGCCCCGACCGCCGCCAACGCGAGATACTCACACGAACCGTGACACGCCCGCCAGCATCAATCTTGAAGGACGCCTTGATCATGAGGATGGGGTGAACCGGACGGGGAGGGTGGCGAGCCGGCGGACGGCGCTGGAGCGCCACCGGACCTCCGCCGGCGGCACCGCGAGCGCCAGGTCCGGCAGGCGGTCGAGCAGCGCGTCGAGCGCGATCCGGGCCTCCAGCCGGGCCAGCGGCGCGCCGAGACAGAAGTGGATGCCATGCCCGAAGCTCAGGTGCGGGTTCTCCGGGCGGGCGAGGTCGACGGTGTCAGGGTGGGCGAAGCGGGCCGGGTCGCGGTTGGCGGCCGGCGTGCACAGCATCACGGCCTCGCCGGCCGGAATCCGCACCCCGGCGACCGTGACGTCCCGCTTGGTGTAGCGCACCACGCCCAGCACCACCGCGCCGTCCATCCGCAGCGACTCCTCGATCGCCGGGGCCAGCAGCGCGCGGTCTTCGCGTACCCGGGTCAGCAGGCCCGGGTGGGTCAGCAGCCGCAGCGTCGCCGCGGCAACCAACCCCGCGGTGGTCTCGTGGCCGGCGACCAGTAGCAGGACGCCGGTCGCGACCAGTTCGTCGTCGGTGAGCCGGTCGTCGTGCGCGCAGAGCGCGCTGAGCAGGTCGTCGCCGGGCGCGCGGCGTTTCGCCGCGAGCAGCTCCGCCAGGTAGCCGCGCAGCGCGGACCGGGCGGTAAGCACGTCGGCGACCGCGGCGGCGTCGACGGGCGCCGCGAACAGCACGTCCGACCAGGCCCGCACCTGGTCGCGGTCCTCGTCGGGTACGCCGAGCAGCGCGCAGATGACCCGCGTGGGCAGCGGCAGGGCGTAGCTGGCCATGAGGTCGGTGCTGCCCAGGGGCGCGATCGAGTCGAGCAGCTCGCCGGCGATTCGGGCGATGGCGGGCCGCAGTCCCTCGACCCGGCGCGGGGTCAAGGCGGCCGACACCAGCCGGCGCAGTCTGGTGTGGTTGGGCGGGTCAGCGGTGAGCATGCTGCCGCCGAGGTGGTCGCCCTCGCCGGTGCCGTTGACGTACCGGTCCTCGCTGCTGAGCCCCGGCTCGGAGAACGCGGCGCGAACGTCCTGGTAGGACGTGACGAGCCACACGTCGTCGTCGGGCAGCAGCCGCACCCGGTGCACCGGCCCGCGCTCGCGCAACCGGTCGAGGATGCCGTCCGGCCATTGCGTGAAGTCGGCGGACAGCTCATATTGGATATCCATGCTTATCTCCTTCCGTGGTGCCCGGGGCGGCGACGCGCCGCTGACGTGGGGGCAGCGCTCGACCCGCCGGTGGATCGACTGGCTGGGCCCGTATGAGGCGTCGCTCAACGTGCCGTACGTGTTGCCGGTGCCCGCCGGCAGCGACAACGCCGCCGTGCGGGAAGGGCTGCGGCGCCTGGTCGAGCGGCACGAGGCGCTGCGCACCACGTACCCGGACGGCGCCCAGCGGGTGCTGCGCGCCGGCTCGCTCGACGTCGTGACGCGCACCGGCGACCCGGAGGCGGTGCTGGCCGAGCTGGCGGCCGAGCCGTTCCGCCACGACGACGGGGTGCCGGTGCGGTGCGCCATCGTGGACGACACCGCCGTGGCGCTCGTGACCTCGCACCTGTCCACCGACTGGTCGGCGATGATGATTCTCGCGGCGGAACTGCCGGCGCTCGTGCGGGGCGAGTCGTTGCCGGAGCCCACCTGGCACCCGCTCGACCAGGCGGCGGCCGAAGCGACGCCGGAGGCGGTGCGGCACAACGCCGAGGCGCTGGCGCACTGGCGGTCCATCCTGGAGCGGGCGCCCCGGTCCCTGCTGGACTTCCCGGAGCGGACGCCGGAGCCGGAGCGGTTCGTGCGGCTGGGCATGGACTCGCCCGCCCTCGCGGCCGCCGCGCCCACGCTGGCCTCGCGGTGGGGCGTGAGCGTGGGCAGCCTGCTCGCGACCACTGCCGGGGCGGCGCTGGCCACGCTGGGCGGGCACGAGACCGCGGCGCTGCGGGTGATCTGCGGCAACCGGCGCGAGGCACCACTGCGCGGCATGGTCGGCAAGGCGGCGCAGGACGGGCTGTTCGCGGTCGACCTGGCGGCGTCCACCCTGCGCGGGATCGTCCACGATGGACATACGGCGGCCAAGCGCGCGTACCGGTACGGCCGCTACGACCCGTACGCGCTGGACGCGCTCAAGGGCACGGTGCGGCACGAGCGGGGCGCGTCGCTGGACCTGCTGGCGTTCTTCAACGACCTGCGTATGGGTCGATCCTGGTCGGTGCCCGACGCCGACCCGGCGAAGACCCGGTTCTTCGTCGACTTCAGCACGCCGGGGGCGCGGGCCCGCGCGTTCTTCACCCTGGAGTACGCGCCGGACACCTGCCTGCTGTTCGTGCTCGCCGACACCGCGTACCTGAGCCGGGACACCGGGTGGGCGCTGCTGCGGGCCGTGGAGGCGCTCGTGCTGCGCGGGCTGGCCGACGGTGACGTGCCGGCGTCCCGGATCGCCGACACGGCGGGGCTGGAGCCGGTACGCCGGCCGGCTGGTTGGCGGCGGGCCGGCCCCGACTGGTACGACCCGTCGGCCGTCGCCGAGGTGGTCCGGGTGGCGTGCCGGGCCGCTGACGTGGCCGTCGACGCCGACCTGACCGCCCATCTGACCTCTGATGTGAACACGCCGGAGGCCGCCCACGCCCTCGTGATGGGCGCGCTGGCGGGCCGCACCGACGTGCTGGCACCGCGCCGATACGTCCTGAACGGGCGGCGGCCGGCGAGCGGGCGCGATCCACTCGACCACGACGGCCCCTAACCCAGCGCAGCTCCTTCGCCGGCACGGCCAGCCGCAGCGTCGGCAGCCGGTGCGCCAGCGTCTCGACGGCCACCTGGAGCTCCATCCGCGCGAGCTGAGCCCCGAAGTAGTAGTGGATGCCGTGCCCGGACCCGAGGTGCGCGTTGCCGGGCTGGTGGAAGTCGAGCCGGTCGGCGTCCGGGAACACCGCCAGTTCCCGAGCCGGCGCGCCTGCTGGAAGTCGACAGTGGCCATCGATCGATCCCCCGTCGGTCGGACCAGAAAGCACGCACTCTCGAGCGCTCGACAAATCACCGAACGTGGATCACTGTGCCACGGTGAGCGACGTAACGCAACATCGATAGATCGCATTGTCCTCGTAGCCTGGACCGGTGACTGCCGAGGGTAGTGGGGTGTCGGCCTGGCCCCCCACCTACGCGCGCGCGGGACGCAGTCATCGTCAAGAGCCCCACTACTCGCATTCATCGACCACGAAAACGTGAATAGTCTTGGCGGGGTCTAACGTCTCCGAGACTCCGCATAAAACCAATGCCCAACATGGACTGTGCCTGACCGGCAGCGTCCATCTAGTCCAATAAGGACTCTGCCTGGGCGAACGCCATCACACGATCGCTAGGCCGGGTGACAGCAGCGGCGCCGCCGTCCGACCTCACCACCTTTCAGCCACCGCTAAATGGCATTTATGTCGAGCGTCGCGCCTGTGAGAGTTGGACGGAGATATCACCGCCACCGACTTCGGAGAGGGCAGGTTCTATGGGGGTACTAACGAGCTTGATTCCGCCGCGGTACGCGGAGGACATGCCACCCAAGCTGGCCGAGATCGAACGCCTGGCGCTGGCGTGGTTCAAGAATTTCTTGCAGATCAACAACTACCAGCTCGACGAAAACGGCAACGTCGTACCCGGTCCGGGGAAACCGGACGGACCTCTCATCGGCTCCGAGGCTGTCAGCCCTGACGAGGCGGCGCGGCCGATGCGGGAACAGTGGCAGCTGCTCAACGACCTGCTGACGACGTTGCGCTACCACTTCGAGGCGTTCTACGACCTGGATCCGTTGGACTTCACGGTCTTCGTCGGCCGCCTCGGCGGCACCACCAGTCAGGTAGCGCACCAGGATGGGTGGTCGCCTACCAGTGTCTACGACCGCATCGAGGCCGCCTTCAGCGAGTGGGTCATGCACGTCGACGGCCTGATCACCGAGGAGCAGTGGACCGGCAAGGCCGCGGCGAAGTTCCGTGACGATTTCCTGAAGCCCTTCTACAAAGCGGCTCGGCAACAGCAGTCATATGCCCAGATCCTCGCCGTGATACCGCAGACGTACCACGAGGCGGCGACCACCGCCCAACGGTACTTGCTGACCATCGCGGACACCTGCATCGCGCGACTCTCCGGCGAGTCCGGTGCTCCCGGACAGGCCTACGACATCGAGGTCTTGTCCTGGACCTCGATGATCACCGGTGCGTTGTCGCTCTTTCCCCCGCTGTCACCGGTCGCGGGCCCAATCTCACTCGGCACGGCCATCGTCGGCTACGCGCGGGGCAAGCAGGTCGAGGCTCCTGATGAGGCGCCGATCGAGGGCACCGTTGCTCCGCAGGTCCTTCGGACGGCGATCGAGTTAATCATCGACGTCGAGAGTGGGCTCGCCGAGCTAGACCGGATGCTCGCCGAATCGCTGAACCACGATCTAAACAGTCGCACCGGATTCGGCAGCCCGGGTTTGCGTCTTGAGCGCCCCGAGCTGGCGAACGGGCCTGCAACGATGGGAACGCCGACAATCGACAAATACGACGTACCGATGAACCTTAACGTCGTCGTGTCCCTGGTCAACCTGTACAAGGCGGGCTACATCAACCTGCCCGGCGCCGCGGGCGAGTACGCCGCAGCAGAGGCGACGCTCGCCCTGTGCACTCCATTGCAATCGTCCGGCACGTATTTCCTACGCTCCGCGCAGCGATTCGACGAGGCCCGCAACCAGCTTGCCGGCATCCTGCGCAACACCGCTGAGTCCCTGACCGCCTGCGGCGCGACCCTCGTCGCCTGCGCGAAGGAGTACGAGCTGACCGACGAGGAGCAGGCTGAGTACCTCCTGCGGGTCGACGATCTGGTTCAGCCGACAGCCGACCCGCCCGCAACACCTGCACGCGGCCCCGTGTGATCGCTGACCGGC
This sequence comes from Micromonospora sp. CPCC 206061, assembly GCF_036906915.1. NCBI lineage: Bacteria > Bacillati > Actinomycetota > Actinomycetes > Micromonosporales > Micromonosporaceae > Micromonospora > Micromonospora sp. CPCC 206061. The sequence goes on along the minus strand of NZ_JBAKHX010000013.1, from coordinate 5,530 downwards.
AGCAGCGGGCTAGCAAGCTTCGGCAGGCCCTGCGGACTCCTGTCGAGCATGAAGCCGAGCATTCCGGTCCGATGTGCGCCTGCGCGGGGTATCACTTGCTCGTGGGTGTTGATGGGTATCAAGGGGCGTCTTAACGGGCGCCAACGGATAGACCCTGACCAGCGTGTTTGCTGTTTCTGCTGGTCAGGATCGTCGGTGCCTGACGGCGTGGGCGGACTCATCGTCCGGGGTGCAGGCCCAGCCAGCCGGGGGATGGGGCACCTTTGACCTCGCCGACGTACAGCGTCAGCTGCTGGCGGAAGCGCTCGACCATGCCGCGGTCGCTCATGAAGCGGTCGAAGCCGTCGAGGTTGGCGTTGGGGTAGTCCCAGATGGGCCGGTAGCCCTGGTGCGGTGCGACGTCGGTGCGGACGGACCACATGTAGAAGTCGGACTGGGTCTGCTTCGACAACCACCGAGTCGCAGCCTCACCTCCCGCACTCGAATCCCTCGAATCCGACGAACGGAAAACCCTCGTGAAGATCTCATCATCGGCGCCACCGGCATGATCGGCTCGCGCATCGTCGCCGAGGCGCTCAGCCGCGGCCACCAGGTCACCGCCGCGTCCCGGTCGGGCCGCTCGGAGGGCCTGCCCACCGGCCCGACACTGACCGCCGTCGCGCTGGTGGACGAACTCGAAATCAACGACGCCATCCGTCGCCGCATCACCGTCGCCTACTGACACGACCGCCCGTATCCGGCGAGCTGGCAGGGCGGCAGAGCCGGATACGAGCGCGGCGTTCCGCGGCGCTTGACGTGTTCTCAGCGTTGACACAGCGGTACTGCCGGATCATGTCGTGCATGCGAGCGGCGATGTTCCACGCGTACGGTCCACCTGAGGTGCTGACCCAGGTCGAGCTGCCGACGCCGGTGCCCCGTGCCGACCAGTTGTTGATCCGGGTGCACGCCACCACGGTGACTTCAGCCGAGTGCGGGATGCGTCGGGGCGAGCCCATGTGGGGGCGGGTCCTCATCGGTCTGCGCCGCCCGCGCAAGGGCGTTCGCGTGCTTGGGCTGGAGTTCGCCGGCGAGGTGGCGGCGGTCGGGCCGGCGGCGCGGCAGTTCCGGGCCGGTGACCGGGTCTTCGGCTTCACCGGCTTCGGCGCCGGGGCCAACGCCGAGTACAAGTGCCTGTCGGAGCGGGCCAGCGTGACCATGATGCCGGCGAACGTCACCTACGCGCAGGCCGCAGCCACCGTTGATGGGTTCACCACCGCCTGGTACTTCTTGCGTGACCTGGCCGATGTCCAAGCCGGACAAAAGGTGCTGATCATCGGCGCTTCCGGCAGCATCGGCACGTACGCCGTCCAGCTCGCCAAGCAGCTCGGCGCCGTGGTGCACGGCGTGTGCAGCGGCCGGAACGTGAAGCTCATCGAGTCGCTCGGCACGGACCGGGTATTCGACTACACCGTCGAGGACTTCACCGCCAGCGGCGAGCGCTACGACGCGGTCTTCGACACGGTGGGCCGCAGCTCGTTCGCCCGGTGCCGGCCAGTGCTGGCGCCGCGCGGCTGCTACCTGCCGACCACCGGCCTGGTGAATACCGCGCTCGCGGTGCGCACCGCCGTTACCGGTGGTCCGCGGGTCCGAACCGGGATGTCGGTACGCAAACACGTGGCCCTGGCCACGCTGCGGGAGCAGCTCAGCCAGGACCGGCTCCGAATCGTCATCGACCGCAGCTATCCGATGGCCGAGATCGTCGAGGCGCACCGGCACGTCGACAGCGGACACAAGACCGGCAACGTCGTGATCACCGTCGTGGACGGTTGAGTCTGCCCCGACGCGACCACCCGCACATGCCGCTGCCAGGGTGGCTGGGCAGTCGTGGTGGCACGGCCCTGCTATGCCCAGCCCCAGTAGACGCCGCGCCGGGCGCCCGGGCCGCTACGGGTACCCGACATCGACCAGGCTCTGCTCGACCACGTCCCGGTAGGCCACTGCGCCGATGACGTTCGGGTGGTAGCTCTCCCGAGGATGGAACGGAGGATCGTCACGGGCGTATGCCACCACATCGCCCGGGTGTGGCACCTGCGGGTGCCGCACCCGGATCGTGTTCAGCCGCCGCATCCACTGCCGCCGCAACCGCAGCCGGCACCCGCCGCCGCAGCGCGCCGGGCGGAACGGCGTCGGTGCAGCCACCACATGCCCAAGGCGAGGCTGGCCAGGACTGCGGCGCCGGCAAGCAGGGTCTTCTCCAGGATCGCCGCGCCGGCGCCGGTGAGGACCCCGGCGGCGATGAGTACCGGCAGGGCGCAGCAGGCGGCGCAGGCCAGCGCTGCGAGCCCGCCGGTGACTTTGCTGCGCCGTGGTGGCGCGTTGTCGATCACCAGCTCCTGGTGCCCGGCTCGGGTGGGTGAGGGCAGTGGTTGGTTCATGCGCGGTCTCCGGCAGGTCGCTCGGCGGTGCCGATGCTCAGGTATGGGATCGGGCAGTCGGCGCAGGTGCAGTTAGTGAGGCGGTCGCAGCGTGCGTCGACGACCTCGGTCAGCGTCGTGCGGATCGCGGTGAGGTCGGCGATCTTCCGATCGATCTCGGCGATCTTGTCGATGGCTCGCTCGCGCAGGTCCGGGCTCGGGTGGCGGCGCCGGCCGGCGTCCAGCAGCTCGGCGACCTCATCGAGGGTGAAGCCGAGCCGCTGCGCTGCCTTGATGACGTTGAGCAGGGCGACGGTGTCGGGCGGGTAGAGCCGGTGCCCGCCGTTCGAGCGGTGCGGTTCGGCGAGCAGGCCACGGCGTTCGTAGTAGCGCAGGGTCTGGATGTTCACGCCGGCCTGTTCCGCGACCTCGCCGGTGCGCAGTCCCGCCTGCTCCAGTGCGCTCACCGGGCGTCCCCATCGCCAGCGGGAACGTCCGGGAGACCGACGACGGCCGCGAGGGTCCCGGCGGCGCCGGCGGGCATGCGAATCTCCAAACGGAGGCCACTGCCGTCGACAATGAGGGTGTAGCTGCCGAACGAGCAACACCGGTACTCCGCGGCGGCCAGCCGACCGACGGTGCCGGCGAGGTCGACGTCGAACACAGCCTGCAACCGGGCCGCGTCCTCGGACAGCGACGCACTCGCGCTGAGCTCGGTCGCCCGGGCTGCGGTGCCCGGACCGGCCTCGACGGCCTGCCGGTTCCGCACGGCGAGATCGGCCTGTACCTGGTCGAGCCGGGCGGTGACCGCGTCGACCAACAGCCGCTGCGTGCCGGGGCAGTCGCCGTCGCGCTGGCCGGCAGCCAGCGCGACGAGCGTGTCGGCGCCGAGGCCGAGCATGTCCGCGTGCGCGGCTGGGATCTCTACGTCGAGCACCACAGCTTCGCCGCCAGTCGCCTCCTGCGGCGTGGTGGTGAAGGTGACGAACGAGCGGCACGAGGTCTCCCGCGCGGCCAGATCACGTACTCGATCCGTCAGCCCGGCGGGGCCGGTCAGGTGCAGCGGGGCCTGGGTGGTGCTGACCGGGTCGACCCGGCGCACGGAGGTAGCGAACAGGTCGTCGAACTCGGCCAGCCGTAACGGCTGCTCAGCTGCGGGTAGCGTGCACGCGTCGGGGACGTCGAACGACATCACAGGCTCCTTCGAGCGGATGGCTAGGACGCCGGTAGGCGCCGTCCACTCGACGGTAAACCTGTACCAAGGTACTGGATGCAAGCCTTCGGTCTGGATGGCGCCGGGCGGGACGCAGCCACAGATCATTCCTGTAGCCGTTCGCCGGCGGGCGGCCAACCGCTCGTCAACCAGACGGTACGGCTCGCCCACAACTGGCCGCGATGATCAGGCGGCGGACGACTTCGAGCTGCTGGCCCCCGGTAGCTCCGGTTTCGCGCTGGTACCCGCGCTCATCGGTGCGTTGTGGGGCGCGCCGCTGATCGTCCGGGAACTTCTCACGCGTTGTTGACATGAGCTGCCCGCGTCAGCGAAATGACAGCGGCACGCAGTTAGATGGCATCTGCATCTGTCGTCACGGGGGAAGGAACCTGCATCGTGAGGCCTGACCGAACCATCGCTGGCCGGCTTGGCCGGCCAAGCGTCCGCGCGTTGGGACGGCTCGCGCTGCTGGCGGCGCTCCTGCTTGCCGGATATGTGGGGTCAACGGCCGGCATCGCGGCCGCCGACGAATCCGGCGCGTTGCCCACTGATACGTACCGTTCGCATTCCAGCGGGCTGATCAGCCGGAATGTGTACGACTACGCACCGTCGGTGATGGCGGACGGCCCGTACCGGATGTGGTGGTGCAGCCAACTCTCGGGCGGGACTGTCCCCGGTGATGACATCCTGTACGCCGAATCGACCTCACTCGGCGGACCCTTCCGGTCGCCCGGTGGCGGCCAGCCGTGGCGGGTCTTCGACGGCACGACGAACGGCTGGGATCAGCACACCTGTGACCCGTCGGTCGTGCGGGTCGACGGCACCTACTACATGTACTACGGCGGTTCCCGGGACGGGTCGCCGGACCTGACCCAGATCGGCGTGGCCGCCAGCACCGACGGACTCCAATGGCACCGGCTCAACCAGGGGCAGCCCATCATCGGCCCTGCCTTCGAGGTCGACCGGGCCAACCGGTACGGCGCCGGCCAGCCCAGTGTCGTCCACCTGGACGGCTTGTTCTACCTGCTGTTCACCGACACCACCGCCAGCGGCGCGCTGGACAACGGTGCCGGGCAGTTCGCCTGGCGCTCCGCCGACCCCACCTTCCAAAGCGGCGTCGACGTGTTCACCGCGACCGGCTGGCAACCACGAACCACGGGCAATGACCGCAGCTTCTCGGTACTCAACGGCTTCTCCGTCGACTGGCAATACTCCGACGTATTGCGGGCGTTCATCGTCGCCAGCAACGGCCCGAACTCAGGCGGCTCGGTCCTGGAATTCCTGGACCGCGACGACCTGCGCGTCCACCCGCACCCCGACGGGCTGCTGCCCGGCACCTATACCGAAGGCCCCGCCCTGGTCTCCAAGCCCGACAAACACGCCGCCGTCACCTCCCACGGCGAATGCGGTCGGATCCCCGTCGACGTCATCCAGTCCACCGGTAACGAGCCGCCACACACCCTGGGCCACTTCGGGTTCGACCTGCTCACCGGTCGCACCTGCGGTCAGTTGACCAGCTCTCAGGTAACCGCCCTGTTCAACGGCTACGGAATCCAGAGCCCAGGCCTGCCCGCCACGTACATCACCGGCGGCCGACGCCTACAGATTCAGCAACTCGGCGTCTACACCGCCGTGACCGGCAACCGGGTAAACGTCTCGTCGCAAACCTTCCACCAAATCCCGTACGGCGCCTCCTTGCACACCGGCGCACCGGCCATCATCGCCGCCGGCAGACCGGCCGGCTACCTCCTCGACGACGGCCGGCTCTGGCCCGTGGCCGACAACCGACTGATCACCGCCAACAACTCATCCGTAACCACCGTCAGCATCCGAAAATACGACAGCTACCCTAAAGGGCCGAGGGACTGTCAAGATAACGGTGTAACTGGATCTTGCTAACTGTCTACTTGCGACCGGCGGACAG